>CAIPBJ010000082.1 GCA_903863255.1 uncultured Methylophilaceae bacterium | reverse complement strand
TGCTCGATTCACTCTTTTGCGATTATAAGTATTTTTGATTGGTTTGAGCGTGTAAGGTCGAAAATAAACTGCACATTTTCTTGTGCAAGTGACTTATTTCTTGACCGTGCGTCCAAACAATCCGGCGAAGAGTTCAATAAATTCCGTTCCGTTGATATAACGATGCAGAAGCTTGTAGGCATTGTTGACTATATCGAGTCTTTCATCTTCATGCGACAAATAATAGTCGATCTTTTCATCCAAATCCGAAAAGTCCCATTTGCATGCGACATAAGTCTTCTTGTCCTTAAATACATCGGGATAAGTCTCCACATGCGAGCTGTCCGGTTTGATCAGCAAGGCGCCCGAGAAAATGGCTTCATAATCCCTCCAGCAAATTTCTCCGTAACCAAACGGGCTGAAGCAGATTCTGGAGGATCGGAGTTCACGAGCATATTTTTTCAGGCCAGTGAATTCGTCTGTAATAATTGAATCGGCGGCATGGCACGACTTGATCGCACTCTGGCGCATTGCGCTGTACCAGGGCGTGCCCTTGGTAGTCAGTCTTGCATGCACGTTGATGCTCTTTTTTAAGCTGAACGGCCGCTTTGATGAACTCATCGGCAACATCATCGGTTCCGATGTAAAGAATGTGGGACCCACGATCAGTTTTTTCAAAAATGAATCAGGCACCTTGAATAAGGTCAAGGGTTCTTCGGACAGGTTATAGAGCCTATTGTAGTATTCAACCAAAGAGGTATCACCGGCCGTTGCCTTGTTGTATTGGCTTCGATCCCTGAAAACGTGTTTTTTAACATAATAATCGATGAACGGATCGACTGATTCTGCAAATCTCAGGTCCGTGGGTGCATAGCAGTCAAAGAAAAGTATCTTCGCTTTGGGATGAGCCTCTTTCAGGCGATTGAGCATCTGTACCATGCGTGAATCACCTTTATCGAACCAAGGCTGGAAAATAATGAAATCGGGATGCCCGATACTGAATTTATCGGATGCCTCGAATTCATCAATATTGTATTTCTTGAATTTAATGCCCAGTTTTTTAAAGTCGTTCTTGTAGAATTCAAAGGGGTAGATCTGACTTACTGGAATACGGCCTTTTTCGAACAAGATAGCAACATTGATTTGATCGTGAGCGCTCTTTTTTAAACTAAGCGAAGCCGAGTCGATCAGCGGTTTGATTCTTGAGGCAGTCTCTGCGATTAAAATATCCATAGGCTTAAAAATTATCTGAATATCAAAATTCAGTCAAACAATCGCTTTCAATGTGATGCTTTAAGTTTGAGGTAAAACAATATAACTTCTAAAGTTACAGTGAGTTACTTAAAGAAGTGAGTGGCATACCTTCTATTCAGCCTGGACAATGGTAGCATGACCAACATGTCAGCTGTATTAAAATCAGGATCCCAGGCCGGTTCACCGCAGATATAGGCTCCCAGACGCAAATATCCCTTGATCAGTGGTGGACATACCACTTCCAAATCGTTTTGCAAGGCTTCTAAAGGTAAAGGGCAGCGAGGGAACACGCGGTACTCAGGAGGAGATAAATAATCTTTTTGCAGTCTTTGGTAAAGACTTGCTGCCATATGACCGCCGTCAGCCATGCACACGCTTCCGCATCCGATCATGTATTCATAACGGTGGGTTTGCATGTATTTGGCCAGACCAGCCCATAAAAGGGTAATGGTGCCACCATGACGGTAATCAGGATGCACACAAGCACGTCCCACTTCGACCGTTCTGTCGAAGAGGTTTTGGAGCCGGCTGATATCAAACTCTCCTGAAGAGTAATAACCGCCAGCCTCGTTGGCCATCGTAGGGTTCAGAATGCGATACGTTCCAACCACTTCATTTGTGGTGCTTTCCCTGACGAGCAGGTGATCACAGAAGGCATCAAAGCCATCAACGTCAATACCGTCATTGCTTGTAATGTTCGCACCCATCTCTTCAGCGAATACCTTGTATCGTAGACGCTGTGCTTCGGCAATTTCTGATGGATTCAATGCAAAACTAACGTAAAGTTGACTTGGCTCTTGGTTTGTATTCAGTGAGGAACGCTGTTGAAGCATTTAACTCCCCCGATGTAATTAATAACAAGACAACTTTACGAATATTATATGACAAAATTGTGACTATGTTTTTAAACTTAAATGACAATGGTTAAATTTTAGTGCGTCACTCGAGTCGTTCCTCTGTCCTCAAGAAGTCGAACACGCTCACCCGGAGCGAATTTCTCATCCGCTTCCTGCACCACAGCCAGCATGGTGCCATTGTCCAGTTTGACCGTGATTTCCAAACCATCCTTGCGAGTCACCCCTTCCTCGATAGCCGAGCCAGCCAATCCGCCCGCGATGGCACCTACAACGGCTCCCAAGGTCGATCCTCTGCCGCTCCCGAGCGTGCTGCCTGCGATACCGCCTACTGCGGCGCCACCAACGGTCCCAACCGGACTCTTTGTACCCTCGATCTTGACTTGGCGAACGCTCTCTACGATGCCCATGCGAACGGTTTGAATCCTGCGGGTTTCTTCCCGAGAGTAGACGCTGCCTGAATTTGAACTGGCACATGCATTCAATATCGCAACGGTTGCAATAAGGATCAGTGATAATTTTGTATTTCGCATCTCTTTTCTCCTAATCTTTCATCAGTTATGTTGTTCATTCTTTAAGGTCTCGTTGACCAAGGCCTGTGTGTAAATATCTTCGATCTCTTTTTTGCTGGGGCGATGGTTCTGACCGCCGCGACTCTCGATCTTTATGGATCCCATCACGGAAGCGAGTCTCCCGCAAGTCACCCAATCCCATCCCCGTGCGATGCCATACAGTAAACCCGCACGGTAAGCATCACCACAACCGGTCGGATCGACCAACTCCTTGGCTTTAACGCACGGAATGTCATAGCGTTGACCTTCGGCGACGATATAGGACCCGTTTGCACCCAAAGTCACGATCAGCGCTTTGACCTTGGCAGCTAAGTTTTCTACAGGCAGTCCGGTTTTTTCCTGCAGGAGTTGGGCTTCGTAATCGTTGACCGCCATGTAATCGGCCATTTCAATGAAGTGAAGCAGTTCTTCACCGTTGAACATCGGAAGGCCTTGGCCAGGATCGAAAAGGAAAGGTATGCCTGCTTCATGGCATTCCCTGGCGTGCTGGAACATGGCTTCTCTGCCGTCTGGGGCTATGATCGCCAATCCAATGCCATTAGCATCTTCAACACGATTCAGGTGGGAATGATTCATTGCACCCGGATGAAATGCAGTTATCTGGTTGTCATCCATGTCGGTGGTGATGAAAGCCTGGGCAGTGAAAGTGTTCGGAACGGTCCTTATATGACTCATGTCGATGCTGTTCTTCTCAAGCCAGCTGTGATAGGGTCCAAAGTCCTCTCCAACCGTAGCCATAATAAGGGGGTCGTCTTCCAGAAGTTTAAGGTTGTATGCGATGTTGCCAGCCGTTCCTCCAAATTCCCGTCTCATTTCCGGGACGAGGAATGCAAGGTTAAGCATATGAATCTTCTCAGGTAATATGTGATTCTTGAAGTGATCAGGAAAGACCATGATGGTATCAAAAGCGAGCGAGCCGCAAATTAGAGTCTTTTGCATGATAGGAGGCTTGAATTTAAAGCCTGTATTATCCTCATGCTCAGTAGTGCATGCAAGTCAGAAGATGGCTCTAGGCTTTTATCGCACCGTCAATGAGTATCTTCGCGGCCTTTTTTGCATACTTTACGGCACCGGACCCGCGCTTCATCTGCTCAGCCTGAACCGCTCCTTCGAATAAAAGCGACAATTGAAGGGCAAGGCCCTCCGCATCTTTTATTTTAGCTTCCGTGGCGAGATCGGCGATGAACTGCCTGAATTCTTTGGACTGTTCGGAAGAAAGCTTGTGTATTGCATTTTCCTCATTGGGAAATTCGGCCGATGCCTTGATGAAGGCGATTCCATGAAAATTAGGCGAGGCAACCCATTCTTCTATGAAATCGAATAATTGCTGGATCTTTTCCAGGGGTTTCTTGCTATTGTTGGATAACTTGTCTGCTATCCAGGATTGAAAGTCCTGATGGCCTTTGGTCAATACTTCGAGTATCAGGTCTTCTTTACTGTGAAAATGTTTATACAGAGTCATTTTCGTCGTTCCTGCAACCGCAACGATGGTATCCACCCCGGTGGAGTTGATGCCCCTTGTCTGAAAGAGATTCGTTGCTACCGATAAGATCTTTTCTCTTAATAATGACATTTCATTTAATCCGAAGTAAGGATGCTTTAAGTGTATCCGATTTCTTCGAGTAATGCCATATACAGAACAGTATATATAGTTTCTTAGGGATTAATATCCGAGTTGATTACTCGGATTAATCATTTAAATACATCCTGTTAATAGTTTAGGGCTGCACAGTTCTTAAAAAAGAGAGTCTTATACGCTTTTGTATAGACTAAGCGCTTATATTGAGCTTATCTTTGTCGTAACCTGAAAGATACCGGTCGAACTCATCATTGGGCATTGCCTTTGACCAGAAGAATCCCTGTCCGTAATCGCAGCCGATCTTTTTGAGTAGAAGATATTGTTCTTTTGTTTCTATCCCTTCGGCTATGACCTTGATATTGAGTTTATGTGCCAATTCGATGATCGCTTCACACAGAGCCAGATCATCTTTGTCTTTAGCCATGTTGTTCACAAAGGAACGATCGATCTTGAGGTAATCGATATCGAACTTCTTGATGTAAGACAGAGCGGAGTAGCCGGTGCCAAAGTCGTCGATCGCCACTTGTATCCCGGCATCGCGGAATTCGAGCAGCCTTTCCTTTACCATCGTGTCCGCATCCAGGAGCAGCCCCTCTGTGATTTCGATGGTGATGCTTTTGCCGGGGATTCCCAGCTCTTTCAAATAACTGTACCAGATATGATGGGGATTCCCTTCCTTCTTGAACTGCACCGGCGATTTATTGATGCTGATCTGGAAATCAGGGTGGATCGACTGACGCCATTTTGCTACCTGCCTGGCAGATTCCTTGAATACCCAGTCTCCTATCTCAATAATGATTCCCGTGTCCTCTGCAACGGGAATGAAGTCAGCGGGACTGATGAGTCCTCTAACAGGGTGCTGCCATCGAATGAGCGCTTCCGCTTTGTAAATCTCACTGGTAGTTAAATTCACGATCGGCTGGTAGCCAATCCAGAATTGATTGTTGGATAGGGCGACCCGGAGGTCGTTGGTGATCTGCATCCTGGAAAGGATCGCTTCCTGCATGGCAGGGGTGAAATAACTGGCGCAGTTCCTGCCCTTGTTCTTCGCAGCATACATGGCCTGGTCTGCGTTCTTGAGAAGCGATTCGACATTGGCCGCATCTTGGGGATAAATGGTGATGCCGATGCTGGCGGAAATATGAAGTTCTGCTTCTCGGACGTAGAACGGTGCGGACAGCTTGATCAGTATCTCGCGCGTTATCAGCTCGATTTCCGTGAATTCCTTTATATCGCCCAGGGTAATCGTGAATTCGTCGCCGCCAAGCCTTGCAACCGTATCGGTTTCTCTTACGCAGCTGGACAGCCGGATAGAGGCTTCCTTGAGCATGACGTCCCCATAGTCATGCCCGAGCGAGTCGTTGATTTCCTTGAATCGGTCAAGATCGATGAAGAGCAGTGCAAATGAGCTGTTTCCTCGATTGGCTTTTTTGATCTCCTGATCCAGTCTGTCGTAGAACATTTGTCGATTGGGCAATCCAGTCAGGAAGTCGAAATTGGCTTGGCGCCAAATAATGTGCTCTTTTTCTCTACGGTCGCTGACATCCGAGAATATGGATACGCGACGCAGGACGGATCCATCGTTGTTGTTATAGATCGTGCTGACCGTTAACCATTTTGGGTAGACTTCCCCGTTCTTTTTCTTATCAAATACCTCGCCCTGCCAAAATCCCTTAGAATTGATCTCGCTCCAGAAATCCTTGAAGAACCGCTCGTCATTCCATGATGAATCAATGATGCCCACGTCTTTTCCGAGCACTTCGAAGCTTGAATACCCGGTTATTTTAGTAAAGGCAGGATTGACGCCGATAATGGAATTATTGGCATCCGTGATCATAATGGCTTCGCTGCTGGCATCGTATACGGAAGCTGCCAATCGAAGGGATTCTTCTGCCTTGACTCTTTCTTCTTCCCTTTCAAAATTATCTATGGCAAACGAGACATCCTTTGACATCTCTTGAAAAAGGACAATGGACTCGTTATCGAATGCGGACTCATTGGTATGGTAGACAGCCAGGATTGCGAACGGCTTGCCGTTTTTCAGGATGGGAAAACAGCCCATCGATTTCCATCCGCATAAATTGGCCTTGGCTTGCCAGGGAACCGTCGAGGAATCTTCAAAGAAGTTGTTCACAATGACGGGTTTACCTTCACGCCACGCCTTGCCGCCTGGACCCAAACCTAATGAGACATCAGGATTCGTTGATATTTTAATGTTATCCAGATAATCGGTTTGCGACCCATAGGAGGAAACGGGCTTTATCATGCCATCCCTCTCGTCGGCCAGGCCGATCCAGGCCATCGCCATGCCGCCGAACTGAACCGAGCATCGGCAGACCAGGGGAAAGAGTTGGCCTATCTTTTCCATCCTGACGATGGCTTGATTGATCTCGGAGATGGCCTTGTAGAGTTGTCCCAGTCGCTCGATACGGGATTCATTCTGCCTTCTTGACGTGATATCGTGGACCATGGAGAAACTGTATACCTTACCTTGAATATTGAGGTAGTTTGCCGTGATCTCGACAGGAAACAGTTCGCCGTCCTTCCGTCTATGAAGCGATTCAAAGATACGCTGGCCGCTTGATTTGCATCCTTCCCAGCTTTCTTTCCATTTTTCTTCGTTGATGTTCGGATCAATGAGCCAAATAGGTTGACCTATCAGTTCCTGCTTTTCATAACCCATGCTCTTGCATGCAAATTCATTCACATACAGGATGATTCCCCTGGAATTGACGCGATAAAAAGAACTTCTGCTATTTTCGATCGATAAATTTGAGAGTTCCAGCTCAAGTTTGGCCAATGCTTTCTCGCTATTGTCCCAATTGGTTCCAATGACGTAAGTGGCCTCTCCGGAAGCATCGTTTATAATATGGGCATGGCCCTTGATGTAGTGAACCTCGCCATTTGGCCAGAGTATGCGAAAATCAGGGTCGTAATTTCCCTTGCCTGAATAGAAATCATGGAGTTGTTGCTCGACTCTTGCCTTGTCATCAGGATGGAGCCTTGATGACCAGTCTTCGTAGGTTCCGAAGAAATCCTTACGTTCCATTCCATAGAGTTTCAGCATGGAATCGTCCCATATCAGTTCGCCTGCTTTGATATCGTGTTCCCATATGCCAATCCGGCCGGATTGCATGGCAAGCTTGAGTCGCTCTGCGGTGATTCGGTATTTATCAAAGAGTAATTCTTTTTCCCTGATGATAAGGGCAAGGGAGGTGCCGACCAAAGACAAGGTCAGAATGAACATCCACAAAATAAAGAGGTTCAATTGGGTTTGGTCGTTTAGCAACCACAATTCCTGATACTGGAATCGAAATAGGATCTGAAAGGCGATTGTAACGATTAAAAGCAGGACAACGTGAATTCCAAACCGGGTCGCAGCCCAGAGGATAAAGGCAAACGTCCACATGATTTTATAAATATGGAGGATGTTTTCATGGGGCCAGTCCGGTATCGTCAACCGACTTAAGATGATCGTCAAGCCAAAACAGGCCACTATCTCGGCTGTCTTTCTGAAATTGAACCAGCCTCTGGGCAAATGCCGCCAAACCAGAATCAAAGGGGTAATCAGGATGATGCCGATGAGGTCGCCTTGCCACCAGTCAAGAAAATTGATTCCCAATTGTTGTGCCGTAATGATCCTGTTCAGCCACAATGCGGCGGTGCCGATCGAAGCGCTGACGAGGCTCGCTGTCAGGGCTGCGGCCACAAGCCTGATATAATCTTTCAGGTAAATCAGATTGGAATCAAAATCAGTCGCGCCAAGACTGAGAATGCTAAGGCAAGCCAATGCTTCCAGCGTATTTCCGAAGGCAATGAAGAGGGAAAGCGCAATAGGGCTGCCTTGCAGGAAATTGGCAGCGAAGGCGCCAACAAAAATGGCGGGCCAGACTTTCTTTCCGCCAATAATCAACGCTGCAAGGGCAATGCCGCTTGAGGGCCAGATCATCGAAACGATACCGTTCGATGAAAAGTAGGAAAGCATCAATTTTGCGAATAAAGCATAGGCTGTGGCGGTTGCCACAAAGATGAAAGCATACGAACTTCGAAAACTGAAAAATTGCTTCAATTTAAGTGGACCTTTATTAAAAGCAGCCTGAACACTTAAAATCTTGCACGTTGTTTCATATGGCTTTCGACATATGAGCCTGAATTGTAAGATCAATTATAGGCTTATTATCTGCCTATCCAACTGAATTTTCCATGAGAATAGGGGTGTAATTGCACCTCACTTTTTGCAAATAGTAATTGGCAATGGCTAACTCTTCCGCATTGGCTGGAGCCTGACCGCCCACAACCGTATTGAGGTAGGCTGATTTGTCTTTATCCGGGATTTGTAAGGCTTCAGGGAACTGGCAGTTACCCTTTCTCATTTGTTCAATTGATGACAACAGTGCCGCTGTCTGCATTGGGCTGATCTCCGGATGGACTTCCATTCGATCGGGGTGGAAGGCTGTGTAGCTGGCCAACGGTTCGATTGCAGGACGGGCATGGCCGATTTGATATATAAACGTGAATCCGATCGCGAATACACCAACCAGCGCGATCACTGCATGTTTTAATTTTCTTACGTCCGATATCAAAAATGAAATGGATTCTGTTTGAGCCTGGATCATGGCTTTGGCTGCATTTCTGGCGCATGGGAAATGGTTATGCTGATGAGATGCGAGTTCGCTCTCGATCACGGATACGGCTGTGAAATAGATCTGGTTGGCAAGAATCTCGGGATCGCTTGCGCCGACCTGTTTCGCTTGTGTGACGAGATAAGCTTGCAGAAGCGTCTCTTTACCCATTAAGCAGTCGGGCTTCCTTATGCTGTCCCTTATGCTCGGGGCGGCGATCCAGTCTTCCAGAATGTCGAACAGGGACAACATGCGGTCTTTAGGGTGCTTCCCTGATTTCTCGAGCATGTTAATCAGCCATTCGGAATTAAGAATGTCCATAGCGCCTTGACCTTAGAAAGGTTTCACCACAACAAGAATAATAATGGCGATCAACGCCAGTACGGGAGCCTCATTAAACCATCTGTAATAGATATGGCTATGTTGATTCCGGTCGTGTTTAAAGTCAATCAATAATTT
>CAIPBJ010000081.1 GCA_903863255.1 uncultured Methylophilaceae bacterium | reverse complement strand
TATAATCTTGTGATGGTTTTGATTTCTTCAATAATTCAACAACAAATCTACCTTCACTATTGGCGAAAGTAATCGAATCAAGAGTTCTTGATTTTCTAGCTCTATGAATAGCATGAGCTTTTAAAAGTAACTTTTTCTTTAACATGCTTCTATTATGCAATAATTTTTTTAAATGTGGGAAATTTCTTCTTTGGATTGATTTGTTGACAAAAAGTGGCATTAATTATTCTAGAATACGAATATCAGCTGTGACATAATTGTCCCCTAAACGTTCCCCCATAGAGCATAAATTCTAATTTTTGACAATTTGTTTTTTATAACTTATTGATTCCATTGGTCGGGACGGTGTGATTCGAACACACGACCCCTTGCACCCCATGCAAGTACGCTACCAGGCTGCGCTACGCCCCGAACCGCCCGCCTAATACTAAATGCGGGATGTGGATTATATCCCAAAAGCCGGTTGCTTACCAAACCTAGCTGGAGTCAGGATTGTTTTCATTCAATTTAAGGAATACTGTCTTGATGAATTCTTTGATATTATCGAAAGGACTCGTATTGAGGCATTCAATCGCTTTGGTTGAGCTCACTGTTGAACTTGTTGAATGATAAAAGGAACACGCCATGAGACAAATCCTGGTTTATTCCGACTCCTTGTCATGGGGAATCATCCCTCTGACTCGGCAGCGATTACCGTTTGATCATCGCTGGCCAGGGGTCCTGGAAATCAATCTTAACCTGAATGGAGATAAGGTGCGTGTGATTGAAGACTGCCTGAACGGGAGACGCACGGTTTGGGACGATCCATTTAAAAGCGGACGTAATGGTCTTGAAGGCCTTGCTCAAAGGATAGAGATAAATTCCCCGCTCGAGTTGGTCATCATCATGTTGGGAACGAACGATTTTCAGTCCATGCATCACTATAACGCATGGCATGCGTCCCAAGGTATCGCAACGCTCGTATCAGCCATACGAAGGGCACCCATCGAACCAGGAATGCCAGTTCCCAAGATTCTTATAGTAGCCCCTCCTGCAGTTAAGGATCCTAAGGGACTGATTGCAATGAAATTCGAAGGTGCTGAATCGAAGAGCCACGGATTGGCCAATGCATTTCAAAGGGTATGTGAGGAATTGGAATGCTATTTCTTCGATGCAGGCAAAGTGACGTCAACCAGCAAGAAAGACGGCGTTCATCTTGATCTGGATCAGCATCTCCTCCTCGGTAAAGCCATTTCAGAATTCGTTGCAACGATACTGTGATGGGTGATCACGCGGGTGATATCCGATTCGTATCAGTTCCAGTTGCAAATAAATTCAGAAATAGACCCATTAG
Organism: uncultured Methylophilaceae bacterium; assembly: GCA_903863255.1. Taxonomy (GTDB): domain Bacteria; phylum Pseudomonadota; class Gammaproteobacteria; order Burkholderiales; family Methylophilaceae; genus CAIPBJ01. Next base: position 3,229 of record CAIPBJ010000081.1, on the reverse strand, counting down.
CGCACTCATATCTACGAATTGAATCGAGTTTGACAGAGTTAACATAGGCTTCATTCGATCCAAAACAACAAAGGAAAATGGCATGTCTAATCTGGTAAACATGGCTGATGAACAGCAGACCTCATCTGAGATTCTAAAAGACGCAGTAATGCAACAGCATTTTGATAAGTTTGATTACGATGTCGTTGTCTTTTGTGAACAACGAGGCATCGAAGACATCAATATTGGAGGGGTCCTTTTTCGGATATTCCAGAAAATCGGTGAACTTGAGAGTACCATCGGGAACCTCAAGCAATCCGTCCTGGAAGTCGACAAGACCTTAAGCGAAGAATTTAAAGAGAACGATTCTTGGAAGCATCTTATTAGAACACTTAGTGATTAAATCCTCCTGCCAATGTTAGACAAGTTAACTAGAAGATACTCAATCAGTATCTTCTGGTTAATGTATTCATTTAGATCAACGGTTTTTTCTCGACACGCATTAAATCTGATTTTCACTGCATCTGTTAACCTAAAGTAACACCACTCCAATTGCTAGATTCTTGCTTTCCAATTCTCTCTGATACGTATTGATACAAAATTCCAGAGTCGCGAAAAAAGTCTGACGTATTTGAATTATAAATTGTCGTTAACTAATCGATTTATTGGATTCACGTTCATGCGATTTGCTATTGCGACAAATGATAGTTACCAGTCAGTTCTTGAAAGCTTTATTGAGAGCGGTTGGGAAATAGCCAAATTGTTCATTTCCACTGGTGAGAGTAGCAAGGTAATTGAACGAGCGCTAAATCTTGGAATTGAAGTACAGCACTCACCAATTCGTAGAGAAGACCTGTTTAACCTTGCTCAAAAAGGTTGTGATGCATTGGTCGTTGCCTCATACAAATGGAAGATTCCCGAATGGGAATCTATTTTGAAATACGCTATCAATTTTCATCCTTCCCCGTTACCTGAAGGTCGAGGGCCATACCCATTGGTCAGGGCCATACTAGAGGGCCGAACATCGTGGGCAATCACTTGTCATAAGATCAGTCAGGAATTCGATCAAGGGGATATTCTTGAGCAAGAAGTGATCAACGTTGATGTTGATGAAACGCACGAGACGCTATGCTTGAAAACCCAGATTTCTGCAGCCATTCTAACTAAAAGGATAGCAGCAAATATCGATTCGTATTGGCAAAATTCCTTACCTCAAGGCATTGGGTCTTATTGGGGGTGGTGGTCTGAACAGGATCGAACGATTGAATTTGATCGTTGTGTCTCGGATGTGATGCGTCAAATTAGGGCTTTTGGAGATCATGAGTGTATGGGAACAATAAACAATACCCGTATATTTATCCATCGGGCAAAAGCTTGGGTCGAATCTCATTCAATCCAGCCAGGTAAGGTCGTTCATTCTAATAATCTTTCATTGGTGGTTTCACTTAAGGATGGCTATCTCGCGATTACAGAATGGAGCTTCAATTCACCAGGGGCCATATTGGCTCATTTACGCAATTAGATCTTCCCCGCGCAGAATGGCAGGGTTTTGTATGATCTTTGAAAAAAAATTAAAGAATATAACTATCCTGCCGATAAGTCACTTACATCGATTGTATTCAATGACAGGAAAAAAATGACTTCCGCAATTTCAGGTTCAGGCACTTACTCAAGCAGTATCTATCCATCCTCGACATCTTCGGGTTCGGGAGGTACGGTTGCGCAAACTTCGAATAGCGCACTTTCTCAAGAAGCAATAAGCTTATCAAATGAGGCAAGTTTCATATCTTCAATCGGAGGCGGGAGTTCTCTAACCTATTCAAACCCACTCGATATATTCAATTCCATAGCTCAAGCTGGCACTTCGTCTTCGGGCAGTCAGCAGTCGGTTGATCCGGCGAGTGTTCAATCTGTGATTGCGTCTACGAATAACGATCTGTTGAATAGCCTTAGTTCGGATGGAAGCAGTTCGGACGCATCAACCAGCAGTTCAACGACAGATCCATCAACCTCAGGCATATATAGTCAGGCAGGGATACTTCAAAATACCGGTTCGCAAAGTTCATCGAGTCTTGCGGCTGCGATCAAGGCCAATCCCAGTCTTGCTGCAGTTGCTGTTCAGAACTCATTGAATGAAGGGTTCACCAACCTCCTTTCTGCGATCGCCTGACGTCATCATCGACTTTAATAGTGCTGCTAGTGAATGTTGATCAAGATTCTGGTAGTGGAGACCATCGCCCCAATGCAATAAAAAAGGCGCTTTTAGCGCCTTCTTCTTTACTCAGATATTTTCTTAAGATTATCTAATCCACCGCGGTATACGCCGCTCATCGTCTTGGTTGCTGTCTCGTCATCCTGTCCTGTAGCTGGTGAGGCACTCAAGTCTTTGCGTTTAAAATTGCCTTTCCATGTCACGAGAGTCTTATTCTTTCCCTCGGATTTAACTGAAACGGTAGAAACATAATTCGACACCGGCAAGACACCTTCAAGAATTGAGTATTTGAAAGACATGCTCTTCGGATTGTAGGCAAGCAGTTTTTCCTTTATCGTTCCGCCATCCTGAAGCGTCAAAAGCCTTACTGCACCTTTCACATTGTTTGTTCCGGATTGGATTTCGGTTGACTTTACGGCCGGATGCCACGCACCCAAGTCGCCAAAATTGTTGATCTTATCCCAAACTTTGGAAGCTGGGGCATTGATAACAACTTCTTCTTTAGTTGATAGAAGCTTGGCTTCGGAAGCCATAGCGTTGATTGAAATCCCCATAATGAGGGTCGCGAGTATCAGATTGAGTTTCATGGTTGTTCCCTTTAATGATGCAGTAATTAGAATGTATATGTGTAAAATCAACGCACACGATTAATGAGACTGGATTAAACAAAATTAGTTCTAAAAAAATATACAGATCTGTATATTTTTTCTATTTTTTGTAAAAAGGCCTGTTTAGGTATTCGCCCAGAGTGCGAAGATGAAAAGAATCATCTCGAGTAGGTTAAGCGCAACACTGGTTCGGTGCAGCAAGTTGAATCGATTCTGATTGCCCGTGTCGGTTGCCTTGTTAATGGCGGGATTTAGCAATGCAAGCGAGAAAATGAAGAGGAAAGCACACAGTGTCGCTGCCAGCTTCAAATGAGGTGAGCTTGCTAAAAGACTGGTTAGAATCGATGCGATGGCTAAGCTTGAGTAGTAGATTGGGAATATTCTTCGGATGAAGACGCCTGCCCATGTTCGGGTGAGAGTCGTAAACACC
>CAIPBJ010000080.1 GCA_903863255.1 uncultured Methylophilaceae bacterium | reverse complement strand
GGAGTCTTACGTTTTCGAGCACCTTGGCATCCGTTTTGGCATCCTGATCTGTGCAGATGTGTGGGAGCCGGAGCCAGCAAAGGCTGCCAAGCAGGCAGGAGCCGAAGTCTTGCTTACCTTGAACGCATCCCCTTTTCATCTCGAGAAACAGGTGACAAGGCATGAAATAGTAGGCAAGCGTGTTCTGGAAACCGGCCTGCCAGTGATCTATGCCAATTTAGTGGGAGGTCAGGATGAGCTCGTCTTTGATGGCGGATCATTCGTAATTGACCGTTCAGGTGTCCTGACCCAGCAGTTGCCGGCGTTGGAGGAGGCGCTTGGCATCGTGGAGCTGGATACCCATGCCAGAAACAAGGCTAACCCCGTGCCGGAGGCCGTTGTCCCTAACCTGTCTCAGGAAGCTTCGGTCTACAAGGCGCTTTGTCTTGGTCTAAAGGACTACATCAACAAGAATAATTTCCCGAGCGTCGTGTTGGGGTTGTCAGGCGGGGTCGATTCTGCGCTGACGCTCGCGATCGCCGTGGATGCATTAGGTGCAGACCGCGTTCGTGTCGTCATGATGCCATCGGAATACACGGCAAAGATGAGTTTGCAGGATGCGGAGGAAATGGCAAGAAGGGTGGGTGTCAGGTACAGTGAGCTCCCTATCGATGATTTATTCACGCATTTTCGGGAAACCTTGTCAGAAGAGTTCTCAGGATTGCCATTTGATACGACCGAAGAGAACCTTCAGGCAAGGATTCGTGGCATGTTACTGATGGCATTGTCCAACAAATTTGGTAGTATTGTGCTTACCACAGGCAATAAGAGTGAAATGGCGGTGGGTTACTCAACACTTTACGGAGACATGGCTGGAGGGTTCTCCTTGTTAAAGGATGTGCCAAAGACGCTGGTCTATAAATTGACGAATTACCGAAATTCTATTTCGCCTGTCATTCCGGAGCGAATTATAATCAGGCCCCCTTCCGCAGAATTGCGTTCGGGACAAACGGATCAAGATAGTTTGCCACCCTATGAGGTTCTGGATGCTATCATGGAGGCCTATGTCGAGCACGACGCCAGCCGATCGGAAATCATCGAGATGGGTTACCGTGAACAGGATGTGGTGAGGGTGACTACCCTAATTGACAGAAACGAATACAAGCGTCGTCAGGCTCCGGTAGGCGTTAGAATCACCCAACGGGGATTTGGCAAGGATAGACGTTATCCAATCACATCAAAATTTGTTTTTAATGGATAATGATATTAATATTAAGTTGTATTAAATAGGGGGCAATCAATGAAAAGACTAGAGGCAGTTATCAAACCTTTCAAACTCGATGAAGTTCGAGAGGCACTATCTGAAATTGGCGTGAATGGACTGACCGTCACTGAAGTTAAAGGGTTTGGCCGCCAGAAGGGTCACACGGAATTGTACCGTGGTGCGGAGTATGTGGTTGATTTTCTTCCAAAAATCAAGATCGAGCTCGTCATCGCAGATGACATGGTCGAATCAGCGATGGATGCGATCGTAAAGGCAGCGAGGACTGGCAAGATAGGTGACGGCAAGATTTTCGTGACAAGTGTTGAGCAAGTCATTCGTATTCGGACGGGTGAAACAGGCGAAGCCGCTGTTTAACTTTTCGTAAAGCTTAAGAGGAGGTCATTTAAAATGGCCTCGATGCTGTCGTGTATCCAAAATTGCGCTGAGGCAGAATCTGTTGCATGATGGCATTTTATATTGGTATTTGCCATGCCAGTCATTTTAAAGACGGTCGTTCTTCTCGCCATTTCCAATTTTTTCATGACGTTCGCCTGGTACGCACACCTCAAGAACCTGTCAGAAAAACCGTGGTACATCGCTGCAATCGCCAGTTGGGGGATCGCCTTGTTGGAATATGCATTCCAGGTCCCCGCCAACCGGATTGGATTCACGGCGTTGTCACTTCCTCAGCTTAAAATCCTGCAAGAAGTGATCACGCTAAGTATTTTTCTTCCATTTGCCGTCTTCTACATGCACCAAACCGTTAAACTGGACTTTTTGTGGGCTGGATTGTGCCTGATGGGTGCGGTATATTTCATTTTCAGGAATTGAGGAGAATCCATGATCAAGATCAACCGTATGCTTCATACAGGCCTTATCATTGCCGATCTGTCAAAATCACGTGCCTTTTACGAAGGACTGCTTGGACTTAAGCCCAGCGATAAAAGACCCTCCATGGACTTCGAAGGGGTCTGGTACGATATCGGACCGAATCAGATCCACCTGATGGCCGTCCCCGACCCCTATAAAGAGGCCATCAAGCCCAAACACGGGGGCCGTGATATTCACATTGCCCTGGCGGTGGATGACGTGGAGTCGATCAAAGTGGAGTTGGAAAAGGCGGGCGTGCCCTATACGATGAGCATGTCCGGGCGTGCTGCCTTGTTTTGCAGGGACCCGGATGGAAATGCCCTTGAGTTCTCGGCTGTCAAATTCGACTAATTTGCGCTAATAACCAAGCATTCTGGCACCTTGGTAAAAGATGAAGCTGACTACCCAGGCAAGTACCAACGAATAAACCAATGAAAACATCATGAAGCCGAAACTCTTCGACTCATTGCG
>CAIPBJ010000079.1 GCA_903863255.1 uncultured Methylophilaceae bacterium | reverse complement strand
TTTGCATTTGGTGAGAATTGGGGTATAGGTTCTGATAGGTTCTTGTTTAGCGTATCACCACGTTTTTGTTGAATCTTTCCATCTTTATTACGATGTCGACCATCTAATCCAGGCTCTTTCAATTTAATGTCCACTCTAAGTTAGTGACGGATTTTGATTATAAAGTATTTCGTGAATATTTTAGGGTTGAAGTTAAATTAATTCAATATTTTCTATTTTTAAAAAATAAGATTGATTACGAATATTTTTTTGGTGTGAAAACTAATTGCGATTTCCTGATATTGTCCATTTATTTCCCTGCTCACATTAATTTAATTCCCTGATAAATTTTGTTTCATTTTTTATTAAGATGCTTTAATTCCTTGCCTAGACTGGAATTTAGAGACACCTTAAAATAATAACCGCCTTAAATTTATTGAAATTCCCTGTAAATTACCCTATTAACGGGAATTTAAACTGAGAAGGGTTAGCATAAAACTTGCCCCACCGCCAATCAGTCTTCTCTTTTTACGCCTTCATGCTCAATCAAATATTAGCTCAATTGCAATGAGTCAATGATACAAATTCCTGATCGCTAACCGCTCAGTTAGATATGGGCTATCATTAATCCTTGATTTCAGATTCCAGCCACATTAAATTAATTATGCCAAATGAAAGTGCGAGTCCCACGCCCAAAATCCAAGTGAAATACCACATTAAGTTCTCCTAATAAACGTTATGCGTGTTGTCGCGTATAGTTTGAATGGTTACTTTTCCTCGCATTACCCTAAATACCCAAGATGTGTAGAAGATTATTAATGGTAAAAATATTAACGTAACTACGAACATAATGCTTAAAGTTTTTTGGCTTGAAGATGCATCCCATATTGTCAAACTACTTACTGGATCGGTGCTTGAAGGCATTACGAAAGGAAACATTGAGAATCCGGCAGTTAGAATGATTCCTGCAATAGCTAAGCTGCTAAAAATAAATGCTATTCGTTCGTAATTTCTCTTTGCTGCTGTTAATGCCATAAAAATCCCAAAGAATCCTGAAAAAGGCGCAGAAATCATCCAAGGATAAGTCTGAAAATTAGCAAGCCAGCCACCAGCTAATTTTATTACGGTTTTATTTAGTGGATTGAGCGCTAAATTTACATTTTGTACTGAAGTGATTTTATAACCATCAATACCTGAATAGATACATAATCCAGCAAGAGCAAAAGCAACTGAGCAAGCAATACCAGAAAAAAAAGCAGCTTTCTCAGCACGTTTCTGCACCATTCCATCTGTCCTTAGCTGTAGGTAAATGGCACCATGCATCATTAGCATAGAAAGACTAACCATTCCACATAGAAGGGAAAATGGATTGAAGAGGGAAAAAAAACTTCCCGTATAGTAGGATCTGATAGTGTCATCATAATGAAATGGCAATCCAATCATCAGGTTGCCAAACGCAATGCCAAATACCAATGAAGGGACAAATCCACCTATAAAGAGTCCCCAGTCCCAACCCCGTCGCCAGTAAGAATTTTCTATCTTGTTGCGATAATCAAAACCGACTGGACGAAAGAATAGTGCAAATAATACAAGTAACAAGGCTATATAAAGTCCTGAAAATGCAGCTGCATAAACCAGTGGCCATGCAGCAAAAATAGCACCCCCTGCTGTGATGAACCATACTTGATTACCTTCCCATACAGGACCCACGGAATTAATCATCACACGTCGTTCGTCATCGCTTTTTCCTAGGAATGGCAACCAGATAGTCACGCCCATATCAAAACCATCCATAATGGCAAATCCTATGAGCAAAAGACCAATGAAAAGCCACCAGGTTAATTTTAATGCCTCGTAATTAAGAAAATGCATTGTAAGTACTCCTCATTTGATCGCTTCGTTATTTGAAGCTATCTAGAATGCGTGGTTGGTTTCATGATGATATTTTCCAGTATGCAAGCTTGAAGGTCCTAATCGAGCGTATTTAAACATTAGAAAAATTTCGATTAACAACAAGAACGTGTATAGCCCCAGAAATCCTGCGATGCTGAAATACAGATTGCTTGACGATAAAGTGGAGGTTGATAACTGGGTAGGCAATATTCCTGAAATAGTCCAAGGTTGGCGTCCCATCTCAGCCACAATCCAACCCATTTCAGCAGAAATCCAAGGCGCTGGAATTGCAAAAAGAGCAAGCCTCAAGAGCCATTTTTTTTCGGAGATATTTCGTTTTGCAGTATAGTAAAATGCTGCTACAAAGATAAATAGCATAACAATGCCTAATAAGACCATGATTCGAAATGCCCAGAACAAGGCAAACACATTTGGAATCGTATCCTTAGCAGCCTGCTTGATCTGATCTTCGGTTGCATCAGTTACATTCGGTGTGTATTTTTTAAGTAACAAGCCAAAACCTAAATCATTTTCTGATTTACTGAAAGCAGCGCGAGCATCTTCACTTGAATCTCCCGCTTTTAATCGGAGTAAGTCGGAGTAGGATTTTATTCCATTTCTGATACGATTTTCATTTTGGTTTTTTAACTCAACAAGACCTGTAACTTCCTTATCTATGGACCTGGTGGCGATGATGCCCATCAAATATGGAATTTTTATAGCATATTCCGTTCTCTCAGTTTCTTGATTTGGCAAGCCAAAAACAGTAAATGATGCAGGGGGTGGTTCAGTATGCCATTCCGATTCAATCGCAGCCAGTTTGACTTTCTGAACCTCTCCAGTTGTATAGCCTGACTCATCACCCAAAACTATGACTGATAAAATGGATGCAAGACCAAAACCTGAAGCGACGGCTATCGACCTTAATGCAAATCCAACATCACGTTGCTTGATTAAATACCAGGAAGAAATCCCAAGTACAAACATCGAGGCCGTTACGTAACCGGCAGCTACGGTATGCACGAATTTTACTTGGGCAACAGGATTGAAAATGAGGTCTGAAAAACTAGTCATTTCCATGCGCATCGTTTCAAAATTGAATTCTGCCCCTACGGGATTTTGCATCCATCCGTTGGCAATTAATATCCATAATGCTGAGAGGTTGGATCCAATCGCTACTAGAAATGTAATCATCAAATGTTTTTCTTTAGAGAGTCTATCCCACCCAAAAAAGAATAATCCAACAAAGGTGGATTCAAGGAAAAAAGCCATTAAACCTTCAATGGCAAGGGGGGCACCGAAAATATCTCCTACGTAGTGGGAATAGTAAGCCCAGTTGGTTCCGAATTGAAACTCCATGGTAATGCCTGTCGTGACTCCCATGGCAAAATTAATTCCAAAAAGTTTGCCCCAGAATCTGGTCATGTCTTTGTAAATCTGTTTACCTGTCATGACATAGACTGATTCCATGATAACCAGCAGCCAAGTCATGCCTAATGTAAGTGGTACAAATAGGAAATGATAAAGTGCAGTAGCACCAAATTGGATTCTGGATAAATCAACCACTTCAGTTGAGGGCAACATATTTACGACCTATTTAGATGGGGTTACTATAATTTGGGTAACGATTTGCTGTCTTGCTTCACGAGTCAGCGGATGGGAGAAAAAAGTCCACCATATCACGACTAATAAAATAACTTTAAGTATTAAAACAAAACCAATCTCAAATCGTAACTGCTCAATTTGGTAGTATTTCTTTAATTTAAAAATGTACTTTAATAACAATGAAATATTCATAACACTGCATTAATTGCCTGTGAAAGTTTAATTGATATATGTAAGTTAAATTACACCCTCAGTTTATTCGATTCTACCTAAATTTGAATCGATTCATTATTTACGAAATTAAATGATTACTCAGTACATGATAGTTGATTATTCATTTCATGTATGTGATATAAATCACATAATTGATAACCATACCACGATAAAAAAATATGGGTAAACCCGATAACGATTTTGACTGGCTTGTACAATTCCCTGGGCTTGAAGGAATTGAACCACATGCAAAAACTTTGATCCATGTCTCTACAAGGTTTATTGAGGCTCCTATCGGAACGATAGGCTATTCTGAGGGAATGCCTTGCAATGCATACATACTGCGTCTAGCAGGTAAGTCCCGAGTATATAAGCTATCGGCCAGTGGAAGAGAAATATTACTTTATCGGGTCAGTGCAGGCGAGACCTGTGTGCTGACGACAACCTGTTTGCTAGGTAATAGTAATTACCCAGCCTCGACTATCGTAGAGGAACCAATTCGTGATGTGATTATTCCTAAAGCGGCTTTTCATCAACTCATGCTAGAGTCGAATGTTTTTCGCCGTTTTGTGATGGAAAATTATGGTGCATTGATTAGCGATTTGATTGTTTTGCTTGATGAGGTGGCTTTTCTGAGTATAGATACCCGTCTAGCTAAACTATTATTAGACTTTTCAAATCCTACTGTTAGTCAAACCCATCAAGAAATTGCTGCCGAACTGGGCACGGCGCGTGAGGTCATTAGCCGTCAACTTAAACGTTTTGAGCAAAAGGGATGGGTGGTTTTAGGTCGGGGGCATATTGAAATCGCTGACCGAAACGGTTTGGAAAGTTTAGCCAATTCCGGTTAAAGATTGGCTTAATCAGTTGGTTAAGGAGTGGTATCTGGCCATTTAATTGTTAATAATGGCCAGATGTTTTCTTCTAAGATTTTTTTCTACCTTAATTGGCAATCCACACACTTGCCTTTGTTTGTGTCGTAACCCTTGATTGATTCCAACCCTTTGACATTCGTCATGATTGTTCCATCAAGAATGGACTCATTCATGTTTGCACCAGTAATGTCTGCGCCCGTTAAATCCGCCTTACTAAAATCCGCGCGAAACAAATCCGTGTTTCTTAAGTTTGCATTGGTAAAATTAGCAAACTTAAAATTTGAGCGATTAATATCAGCCCCTTCGAAATTCGTGTTTGAGAAATTACCTCCAACTGCATCAAAGCGCATGGCTCCCATGGGTTGGTTGCCAATATCCAAGCCAAAACGGCCTTTTTCAATTTTGGCATCGCTCATATCCACATTACCCAAGGTGCCAATCATTCTTGCGTTGGTGAGGTTCGCCCCTTTAAAGTTCGTTTTATCAAAGATGGCTTGAAAGATTGTGGCATCTGTGAGGTTGGCGCCACTCAAATCTGCATTTTCCAATCGAGCCAGGTTCAAATACGCCCCTTGAAGATTTGTTCCGCTTAGATTGGCTCCACGCAAATAGGCCCCGAAGAAACTTGTATTGACCATTTTACAATGACGTAAATCCAACCCATCAAACTCTAGGTATCCAACATCCCTATTTGATAAATCGCAGGTTTTACTTTTAATTTGTTCTAAAGCTTCTTCTTGGGTAATCTTTGTACGGGCAGGTTCCGCATTTTTAAATTTAGCAAAGAAGGCCGCCGCTCGATCAATGATCTCTTGCTTGTTAGGGGCGTTAACAAACGCTGCCTTTGAATCTGGATTTCCAAAACAATAGGTCTTGCCTTCATACAAAACATTATTTGAACAATCGCTTTTCACCATTAACCCACCTGCTAGACTAGTGGTGCAATTATTATCAAACTCACCTGCATAAGTCAGCTTTACTAAAAGCAGTAGGGTAACTGCCAGAATTAATTTAAATATATTCACTTTTATCATCCTCTTGCCCAAATTGAAAAGTCATTGCTCTCATATGGCAATGTAAGGAATATTCTCTACTATAAGGCGATAGTGTTCTGTAACTTTGGTCACTTAAGAAGAAGATTATCAAATAATGCATGAAACCTTGCCCTTCAGGGCGGAGGGATGTCAATTGAACCAACATCATTTAAATGATTTTAGGGAAAAGCCCGGCTACCCAGTATAGAAAAGGCAATCCAGGATCCAATCAGGAAATAAGCCAAACGGGGAATCCATTCTGCTAAGGCCTCATCCTGAAGTCGAATCGCTTCCGATTCTAAACGAATCATTTGAAGTAACCCGCTTGCTAGTTTTCCACTTTGCTCACTGGTTTTGACGATCTGCAATATTTTTGTATCGATAACGCTTACTTTTGACAATCTGTCGAATACCGTGGATCCGTTTCCCAAGGTCATTAATGCAGCACGAAATAGTGCTCTCAGCCTTGTATTTTCAAGGGTGGCTACCGCTTTTGGCAGGGCTTGGTCAAAGGCCACCCCAGTATCAAGCATCATTGCGAGAATAAACAGGAATTCGTTAATCTGGCGATGGATGATCCACTTGCCGATTAGCGGCATCTTAAGCACCAGACTGTCCCATGAGTTTTGCAAACCCAAGGCAGTCATGATGTTTTGTAAGCGGACCAGGACTGATAGACTCACTACGATAATCAAGAGTGTGCCAATACTGCCTCGTAAATATTGTAAGCCACTGATTCTTGAACCTATGAGTTCAGGTAGGGGCTGGACAAAGAGCGAAATTACCAAAGTCAATGCAGGTAACAATAAACGCGACTTTATTTTTTTATTCCTCATGGCTGCGGCCGCATAGTAGTCTGCGAGCCTGCCATAGACCTCTGCTAAACGGCCACTCGCTTCGGCAGCTTCGATTAACGATCTGAAGCCTTGATTAAAGATACCTGCTTGATAGCCCGCTTCGGAAACCGGTTTTCCCAATTTTAAGTATTTAAGTGCCAATAAAAAAAGGTCTTTCTGATGACCAGCACTTTGGGAAATCATCTCAAAAGCCTTGAAGCAGGGAAGACCTGCAGATTCCAGTTGCCTTAGCTGACCAAATAATATCGCTAATTGCTGGTTGTTCAACGAGTATGTTTTCTTAAGCATGAAGCTACTTTCCGGTAGCCTGAAGGCTTTGTCAAGCATGGTGTCGATGTTAGAGTGGCTATGGATGGTACTTCGCCAGTTGGCAGAGTATGATTGGACTTGTTGATAGGGTGATCGAAAAAATTGGTTTAATCTGTGATAAAGGAAACTCGTGTGCCAAAGAATGGACGAGTCGTTGAAATTAATGGGATTGAAATCGTTATAAAAGATGCTAACTGGACGGATAGCCTTGATGATGAAAACAGCGATTCAAAGATTTTCAGTGTGAGCTTTCAGGTCCATTTAACTGATAAGCAGTTCTGGATCCAATTTGACACTACTTTAAATGACGATAAACAAAAAAGTCATGCTGGTATGCGCTTTAAGGGTGTTGGAGCGGCTTATGATGAGTTTATTAAAGCCCTTGAAACCTCAACCGAATCGCTTGTGAAGAATCAACACGCCAAAGAAACCGAAGCGTTAGTGAACGATAAGCTCGGGAAGATAGCAAAATCGATCTACGATGATGTTCAATCGCATTCGCCGGATCAAGACGAAGATTAGCCTGCGTTCTAATGACCGGTATGGTTAGGGTTCCCCTCTGGTTTATTCATTGCTTGGTTAGCCAAATGCGAGTTATGGAATTCGTGGCATGACATGCAGCTGCTGGCAATGCGTTTAGGTTTGGGGTTGTTCCCTGAATGGCACTTCAAGCAGGAGTCACGGTCAGGCATGGCGACGTCAGCACTGCTGTCTGAATTTTCCACATCATGACAGGATTGGCATTTCTGAGTGCGATGCGAGTTATGATTGAAATGAGCCTTGCTGAACCAGTCCTGATTGATTCTTAACGGGACAACATGCCAAGGCAACGCGTCTTCTTTTTTTGTTTCGTCAATTTCATGGCAATATCCGCAGTCTTCTTTCTTGGCTGTGTCTAAATATTGATTAAGTTGTTTGGGGGCATTGACCTTTATAGCATTCAATACATTGATTTCCGAACCGTGCGGCAGATGGACAGTCGCTTTTGCCGAACCGACATCCAATTGGGTGGTGTGGCAAGACTTGCAGTCAAGATCGAACGATACGGGTTTGAAAATCATTTCCTTTCCTTCGGATCGATGACAATTGGTGCAGGTAAGTTCGCGGACATCCCATATCCCACCAGGGCCTTGAACCTTCCCAACGTGTTGAGAATGTGGGAATTTGAGGCCTGAATACTCAACAAGTCGGGACTTGTCGGATTGCGGTATCCTTAAAATGTCTCCTTTCCCAGGCCCGGTTAGAAACGTAAGTTTGAACGGGGGGTGGTCGAGGTCGAAATCATGAATATCTGGAAGCGTGGATTTCGGATCAACGGATTTGATGTTCCCATGGCATTTCACGCACATTGAATTATCCTGACGTGCCAACGGATGGGGCGCCTTATGTTCACGGTGGCATTGGGCACAACTTGGCCCTTCAGGAAAAATAAGGCCGGTGTTGAAGATTCGCTTTTGAAGTTCCGTATCGGCAATGTGGGGTCCGGTATCACGATGGCATCTCAGGCAGGCCTGATTGGAGACCTTGTGGGTCAGGACCTGATGGCAATTGAAGCATTGGGATCCGAAATGGAGATGAGCATTCGAAACGTTACCCGGACTCCACACTCTGTCAAAACCCATTGGCAAAGTGGCCATTGCGTTTTGAAGCCTCGGAATGAGGTTTTGTGCCATCGGCAAGGCGAGGAAAATAAGAGCAATCATTAAGCTTAACCACAATGACAGCCGTCTTTTGAAAGATGAGGCGCCGCGCAATGGCTCATGCGTCCTGGATTTAATATTTTGATAGTCATCAGGCAATCGGTTGGTGAGGGACAGGGATACGGATATGTTCACATCGGGGGGGGCCGGTTCCACCGTCAGTTGATAGGGCCCGATCATCATCTGATTGCCATCGGATAAGGCAATATTCTGTTGCAACTCCCCATCCACCTGGATTTCGCCATTAACGGCTACAAGATGCAACTGTCCATCGTCAAGGCGTTTGATTACAGCATGATGCATGGCCAAGCGAGGATCCGGCAAATGAACCGTGCATTCTGCACCACGCCCGATGGAGATCTCCTCGGCAGTCAAGGTGCGGTAACTTCTGGTCAGTTGACCCCGTGAGTTATGAGTGATTTTGATTAACAGGCAATTGATCATGGCTTACCAGTAAACGAAAACGGCGATGATGTGAGCGACCATGGCCATCAGGAGAGCGATGGTGAAGGGAACGTGAAAATAGAGCCAGAAGCCAAGCCTCGCCCGGAACATCAGGTCCTGTCTGGCCCTTTTTACCAGGGTCTGTCTTCGTACCATGATCGAATAGAGCTCGTGATGCAATTTTCGCTGATCCGGAGAAAGGTCATTATCCACAACGGCAAGTTGCTGCACAGCCATTGCAGAAGGGCAGTCCGGCTGGAATCCCCTAAGCTGTTCGAGAAGCCCTACTCCGATGGATGTTTCACGGCAGGCACGCATCACGGCATTATTGATTTCGTCAGGCATCATCAAGGCTATTTGTCGGGCAAGCTTGTCTGTCTCGGCAATGCGTAACAACAATCCATCCAGATTGTCTTCTCCCATGTTCTCCGTCATGAGTCGAGGGTAGATCATGTAGGCATAGTTGCCAAAGAATCCGCTGACAACCACGATAAGCAAAATGGCATAGGCAAGCGTATGGACATTGACACCAAAGTGGAACCCACTGTGCAGCGTAGCTATCACCGTCAACGCGGTTCCGAGGTAGATGTGGGCGGAAAGCCAGCCTTGAGTGGACCCGTTGCTTCGATAGCGTCGCTTGCGGACACCATACCAGGCCATCCATAGGACCATCCCAGCTGAGATTGTCCCAAAACAATATCCAAGCGGACTGCCGCCATAGTGGCCAACGGCAGGCTCATAAAACAGAAATGCGGCAAATGCGGCCAGGATGATAACGACAGCTATCTTGAAGAAAAGGTAGTTCTTATAGATAAATATATTGCTACGTTGCATGCGTTACACAGTCCTATTTATCGTCCGAGCCTAAGAGGGCGATGTCTCCAGAAGACCCGCTAGCATAGCTCAGGAGCTCTTCCGGATTGACTCGAAGTGCGGCACCGACCGGGCAAGCCCGAACGCATACCGGACCTGCAGGGATATCCATGCACATATCACACTTTACGGCTACTTTTGGGCCTTCCTCTGATGTGGAAATTGTCGGCTTGATGCCCAGCAGCATCTGCCAAAGAGTGGGTTCTGGCTGTTCATGAATGACGGCCATTTGAATCACATCATATGGGCAGTTCTTTTGGCAATTTCCACAACCGATGCAGCTGTCATCGATATAAACCTCTCCGTGCGGGGCGCGGTGGATGGCATCAGGAGGGCAATCTTTCATGCAGTGCGGGTGTTCGCAATGCCTGCAAGAGGTCGGTACCCGAATACTTGCAAAAATCGGACCTGCATCGCGGTCCAATCTAGAGGCTCCACCGTGGGTGTTGGCGCAAGCCTCTTCACAATGGTTGCAGCGAACACACAAGGATTCATCGATCAGAAGGACATCCGTTGCTTCTCCGACACCTTGTTGGAGCAAAAAGGAAATCAGGTTTGAGGGTGTCGACTGATTATTAAGGGCTGCATTGCCGTCCTTGGCGGTTTCCATCTGCTGCCTATTCTCCTGCTCCTGAAGATGTTGTAGGTAGCGTGCATCCAGAAGGCTTCGGATTTCCTGATTACGGTCAATGATCTCCCTCATTCTGGCGTTCTCGATCAGGATGGCTTCAGTTGCGATTGCGGCACGGACCGTGCCGTAGCGCGGTTCACCTGAGATCAGTGACATTTCGCCTACATAATTACCGGCAGCAACATAATAAAGCACCACTTCTCTTCCGCCGATCATTCGCGAGACCGTGACAGAACCGCTCTGAATAAGGTAGAGCCCGTCCGCTTCGTCCCCCTCATGGAACAATTCCTCACCGGCAGCATAGCTTTTGCGGATTGCGTTGCTCGCCAGGTCATTCAAGTCACTCTCGCTGAGGGATACACCGATGCAAACTTGAACGACACTCTTGATGGCGACTTCGTTTAGCATGCGGCGAATGGATTGGACTGAATCAACGAGTTTTTGCATGACATGTCTCGGTGTTTCGATTAACACACATTTTGTGCGTGCGCGAACGGTACCTGGACGGCGTCGTCCTGAAACCAATGCCATTTCACCAAAAAAGTCCCCAGTCCGAAGCGTCGCATCAGATACATCATCCTGATCGATCAGAACATCCAGCTCGCCTTCGATGATCGAGAAGAACGTCGTGCTGTAATCATTTCGCTTGAAGATGATGTCGCCAGGCTCTTTCAAAAGGATATTGCTCTCAAGGACCAGTTCACGCAGTTGCAGGGTACTGAGCTTCGATAATAAAGGGATGCTCTTTCGAATTTTCTCTAATACGTCCTCCACACCCCTATCCGTGCAGAAATTCGCGAACTTCTCGAGCAGCAGTTCGGTATCAGCTGGCTCAACGTTGTTGCCCAATATATATTCAATGACCTCATATCCCTGATTGACGCCTTGCTTGATCAGTGGATAACCAGCCAGCGCACCAATGATATAGAGTCCAGGGACATTCGATTCGTAATGCGGGGAGAGCAGGGGGTGCGCTTCAATATCCGAAGTTGAAAAGCCGACACCAAATCTTTCTAGCAAAGGGCGGGATGGAAGGGCCCCTAGACGCGCAATCACCCTGTGACAGGGAATTCGTTCTGTGCCGTTAGGTGTATTTGCAAATACCGTAATCGGGAAATCGCCCTTTGTGTTTTTCTCGATCGACACCGGTCTCGTTTCCAGTAACCAGTCCAATGAGTTCTTCGTTCGAGCATCGGTTAATTGACTCAGGTTGCTCTCTTTACAATTGCTGAAATCTTCCGCTCGGTTAAGGATGATGACCTGGTTACGGGCGGCGAGGGCGAGGGCATTTTCAACGCCACTATCGCCACCACCGACGATCACGATGGTCTCGTTCTGGTAGGCGTCCGGGTCGTCCAATTGATACTGTACCTGTGGCAGGTCGCCGCCTGGAATCTCCAGCTTACGCAAATTGCCCTGCACTCCGATCGCCATAACCGCGTTATCTGCAGTGAGTTTAGTTCCATCAGCCAGGTCAATTTCAAGAAACTCTTTTGCACGCCTCAATCCGACGACTTTTGAACCAAATCGTATATTGAGTTCGGAATCGGCGATGGATTTTTCCCAGGTTTCCAGGAGTTTTTCCCTCGACATCGCAGCGAATGGCAAGGAGCTACGAAGGGGTAAAGCACGGGGTTCTGCCATGACCAGTTTACCTCGCTGGTAATGACGGATCGTATTGGCGGGGGCATCTTCTGCTTCTAGCAGAAGATAGGAAACCTTGTGTTCAGCCGCTCGAATTGCAGCCGACAGTCCACTTGGCCCTGCTCCTATGATGATGATCTTGAAATGTTCTAGCATCGCGAGTTTAAAAGTCGGTAAATTTATTTGCGAGATCTCTAAGCTAAGCTATTATTGTAAGCTATCAATGCCAATATTTCCTTATTTGCTTGTGAATAAAATTCTCGAAGATCGTGTTTGGAAAACTAAACTAAATAAACAGTTATATTTGTCGATAAATAGGCAGGGTGTAATTTATTTATCTTAATGGAATGTTTCTATCAGTAAACTTGAAATGAATTATTTATCGAACGGTTTCGTCTATACTGGCACATCCAAAATTTTTTGGATCTCTCGAAGAGGGTCAATTGACATGATGTCCATAGAAAAGCCTTCCAGGCAAGAGCATGTTTAGCGCTGCTGACAATCAAACCAAAGAACATGTCCAGATCGCAAGGCTGACTTTGGAGTTGTGCATTGATGCCGTCATCTGGTTCAGGAAGGATGGTGGGATTGAATACGCCAATGCGACTGCTTGTCGCTGTCTTGGATACGAGATAGATGAACTGACCAAATTGAACATATCCGATATCGATCCCGGGCTCGCGATTGAAAATTGGCCTGAGTTCTGGGAAAGCATTTCGACCTCACCAAGAACATTCGAAACGAATTATTTAACAAAAGATGGCAAGCTTATTCCTGTCGAGGTTGCATCCAATACGATAGTGTCGGGCGGGTTTGAGTTTCAATGCTCTTTTATTCGCGATATCAGTCAGCGTAAAAGACTCGAGCAGCGTGAATTCCTAAGAAATCACATACTGGAAATGCTGGCGAAGGGAGCACCGCTCCATGAGACCCTGGAAGTGATCGTGACCATGGTGGAGCAGGAGAATCCTTTGATGATCTGTTCCATCCTGATCATGGACAAAGATGGCAAACGTCTATTATTGGGGGCGGCACAGAGTCTTCCCGGTTTTTATAATGAGGCTATCAATGGTGTCGAGATTGGACCCTGTGTTGGATCTTGCGGAGCCGCCGCTTTTACCGGTGAGAAAGTCATTGTCGAAGACATTCAGAGTCATCCTAACTGGGTAAACTTTAAGGAATTGGCGGCCAGGGCCAACCTGAGGGCTTGTTGGTCGGAACCGATAAAGTCTTCGACTGGAAAAGTGTTGGGTGTGTTTGGGGTTTACCATAATGCGGTATTCAAACCCGGTGATCATGACATAGAAGGTGTGCAGAATCTTGCGAATCTTTGCAGCATTGCACTTGAGTTTCATAACGCGCAGGAAGAGTTGATAATCAGGGCCAATTTTGATTACCTGACTGGCCTGGCTAATCGACGTTATTTCATGGAACACGCAGAGTTGGCCCTTTTAAGGCATGCACGTAACGCAAGGCCCATGTCTCTGGCGATGCTGGATTTGGATTATTTCAAAAATATCAATGATAAGTATGGGCACAGCGTCGGTGACTTTGTGCTTCAAAGCTTTGGTAAACTTTGTAAACAGACCTTACGGGAAATTGATATTCTTGGCCGGATGGGGGGCGAAGAGTTCGCTTTTCTCTTGCCTGAGACAACCGAGCTGCAGGCATTCAATACGTTCGAACGTCTCAGGAAGATTATCGAAAACAGTCCGGTGCTACTAGAAAATGCACCGCCCCTTAAATTCACAGTCTCGATCGGGATGGCTTGTCTCGTTGATAAAAAGGGCAATATCTCAAGTTTGTTGAATAGGGCAGACAATGCACTCTACCAAGCGAAACAATCAGGACGGAATAGGCTCTGCGTAGGTTGAATTCATCTGGCTGCTGAAGCAGTCAACGATTTTAAGGTTTGTCGTTACAAATGGCCAGGGTGCGATTCGAAGAATTCCCAAATTGTCTTGGTTGCATCCAGTTCACGGCTTGGCTCATCCATATCGAGTATGGTCTGAACAAGACCATGCCTGGGTTTTCCTCCAGGCCATTGATGACCTGCATCTTCTATGGTGATCAGTGAGATATCTCGGCCATTCAAACAAGCGGTCGTTTCCTTATGAACAGGTCCGTCCTTATGAGTCGACCAGGACTGGCACTGATTGACCTGTTCGAAGAGTCTTAGTGTCTGGTGGACTGGAAGCCATGATCCTTGTGTGACCCCTTTTGTGCCTTGACCGCCATCAAATGGGATGTGCTGATCGGCTAGTCCGTGGATGGCGATGATGGCCGTCGGGTGCGGCATGGGGCATGAAAAGGAGAAGCTACCGGCGACCGGGCCAATTGCTGCGACCGGATGACTTCCTTCACAGGCATATCGGTAAGCCATAGCGGCCCCGTTCGAGATGCCCGTCATGAAGACCTTTTGTGGGTCGACTGGTTCTGTCTTTGTTAGGGTTTCAATCAAACCGGATAAAAAACCAAGGTCATCGACGCTTTTTCTTAATGCAGGGCCGCAGCAGAACCCGCCGGCGTTCCAGCTGCGGTTCATGCCATCGGGGTAGGCCACGATGAAACCCTGACTGTCTGCCAGATTGTCCCATCCATACGATTCCTCGGCTTGCCTTGCTGATCCAAATCCTCCATGAAGCACGATCACGAGGCTTACCGGTTTGCCATTTAGAGAGGTCGACGGACGATACAACCTGAAGCTTCTGACTTCCTTCCCAACGGTTAGACTGAAAGACTGACTTTCACCTGCGTGTGCTTCAGACAAGCATACTGGGAGCATCGATAGGCAAAGGAGCGTAAGGTAAAGTATCGATAAAGTTCTGTTAAAGTTAGTTGGGATCGAAGTCATCAGATTCATTCTTTGCTGCTTTTGTTAGAAAAAAGCAATCGGGTCATGTTGAGAAGTCGGTCATGGATGAACATGCCACAAATCATGGCCAACACGAAGAAAAACGGTTTAATGTTCCCTGTTGCTATCGAAGCAATCCCAGGTCCAGGACAATAGCCGGCCAATCCCCATCCGATTCCGAAAATGATGGATCCCAAAATAAGAGGGATGTCGATTTTTCTTTTGGATGGAATCGAAATAGTTTGCCCAGTGAGTGAAACGGAAAGCTTGCTGGCCTTTCTGAATGCAAAAAAGCTAACAAAGATGGCCCCGCACATGACAAACCCAAGTGTAGGGTTCCAATTTCCAGTGACGTCCAGAAACCCAATGACTTTTGAGGGATCCGTCATGCCAGACAAGATAAGTCCAATTCCAAATACGACCCCGGACAGAAAGGAAAAGAATAGATTCACGATTAAACCCTATAATAGTGTGATAAGTAGACTGTGAGGATGCCACTTAGAATGAAGCATAGCGTCGCGACGAAGGAACGTCTGGATAATCGTGCGATGCCACAAACGCCATGACCACTTGTACAGCCGGATCCTAATCGAGTTCCCATACCAACAAGTAGACCTGCTAGGAGCAAAGTTCTGTTATCGGCGAATATTGATAGTTGCGGCAGGGGGCGAAAGATTTCAAAAATTAAAGGTGATAAGATCAAACCTAAGATAAATAAAATTCGCCAATTCATATCATTCTTATCAAAGTGCAGTATTCCTCCAAGAATGCCGCTGATGCCGGCTATCTTTCCATTTGTCAGGATAAGAGTCGAAGCGGCCAGGCCAATCAATAGACCACCTACGAGCGCATTTGAAATACTGGATCCATCTAAGATGATCATATGTTTACCATTAACTTTTTAATAATTTAAAGAATTGATTCTTTATTAATTCATGCGGAGGTGATATTAGCCGCATTTTCTGCTAATTTATCCTCTGCATGTGAAACAAAGGGAATGCCTGGCTTACCAGTACAAAGCGATGTTCGATGAAAACCGCAAAAGGTTTTGGATCCTCCTGCAAGAGTCTTTACATGTTTAAAACCCGATTGCACAAGAATTCGGTGTGCAAGATAACTTCTAAAACCCACTCGACAATAAAGTAATATATCTTTATCTTTGGGTATCGTGTCGATGCGGCTTCGAACAGTGCCTAATGGGATATTAACTGCATTTGGAATGTGCCAAGTCTGGTATTCGTTGAAGCTTCTTACGTCGATTATTAATGCATTCTTGGTGATTGACGGGAATTCTTCGGCATACCAAAAATCGATGTCGCCATTTAAATAATTTACTGCAACGAATCCAGCCATGTTGACAGGGTCCTTAGCGGATCCATAGGGTGGCGAGTAAGCAAGTTCGAGTTCCTCTAAGTTGTAAACAGTCATTTTTGCCCGGATGGCAGTAGCGAAAATGTCTATCCTTTTGTCGACTCCGTCATATCCACTTATCTGAGCCCCAAGAATCTTTCCATCATCAGGACTAAATAACATTTTGATATGCATTGAATTTGTTCCAGGGAAATAACTGGCGTGTCCAGATGGATGGATATGAATTTTTTTGTAAGCAATGTTGTTTTTCTTAAGGGTTTTTTCAGAAGCCCCTGTGGTGCCAGCAGTCATTTGGAATACTTTGATGATCGCTGTACCTTGCGTCGATTTGTAAACGCTGTCCTTTCCAAAGATATGATTTGCAAGAATCCTACCTTGTCTGTTTGCTGGTCCGGCTAAAGCAAGGAGTGAAGGTTGAGAAGTGATGGTGTCGATCACCTCAATGGCATCCCCTGCTGCATAGATGCCTGGAACAGAGGTTTCCATGTGTTCGTTCACTTGGATTCCTCCAAGAGGTCCAATAGAAATGCCTGTGTCCTTTAAAATGCTCAAGTCTGGGCGAACCCCGATGGCTAATATGACTAGGTCAGCCTTTAATATTGCGTTGTCTTCAAGTGTAATGCCCACTTTGCCATCAATGTCGATGAATTCTGTTGCAGCGACGCCGAGATGTAAATTTATTCCATGGTATTCAAGGTGGTATTGAATGTCTCTTGCCATTTCCTTATCAAGTACAGGCATGATTTGTTCGGCAAGTTCGACCAAAGAGACCTTGATGTTTCTCCGGCGAAGGTTTTCTGCCATTTCAATTCCAATATAACCCCCGCCAATTACCACGGATTCTTGGATACCGTAATTTATTTCGGATAGAATCCTATCCATATCCTCAATGTTACGTAACGTGAAAATTTTAGGATGTTCGATACCAGGAATATTGGGGCGAATGGGTTTTGCACCTGGAGAGAGTATTAATTTTTCATAGTTTTCAATGTATTCTTTTCCGGTTTCTATGTTTCTGACTGTAACAGATTGGCGATCAACATTTATTGACATAACTTGATGGCCAGTTCGAACATCTAGATTTAATGATTCAGCCAGGGATTGAGGTGTTTGGAGTAAGAGTTGTTCTCGATCTTCGATTTCTCCGCCAATATGATAAGGTAATCCACAATTGGCAAATGAGACATAGTGACTTTTTTCTAAAACCACGATTTCAGCCGTTTCACTGAGTCGCCGCGAACGAGCAGCTGCTGACATTCCGGCTGCTACACCTCCTACGATAACGATTTTCATGAATTAATTTTAATAACAGGATAGAGATTGAAAGAGATGGTAGGCATGCTTCTAGCCTTGGGGAAGGGTTTCTATATCGTCCGGAATGCCGCACATTCTATTAGCAGGCACGGCAACATCAATAAGCTTTGGTTTTGGTAAATTAAGGTTATTCATGATTTGAATAAACTCATCTCTAGATTTGAACGCCAACCTTGGGTTGATGGAGCGTTCCTGACCAATGCTGCTGACTCGTTTACCCGAGTAATCATGGCCTGGGTAAACTAGGGTTTCCTCAGGTAGGGTAAATAGTCTTCCAGTGATATTATCGAATTGCAAGCCTGGATCGCCACCCTGAAAATCCGTTCTTCCACAGCCGTTGATAAGTAAGGAATCCCCCGTGAACAATCTATCTCCAATGAGGTAAGAAGTGCTTCCTGGGGTATGTCCTGGTGTTCCTATAACCTGGATGAGATGGTTGCCAAAATACAAAACGTCGCCATGTTGCAATTGCATGTCTGCACAAAGCGCCCCGCATTCCTGATTCACGCCTGTTTGAGCTTGGGTAAGTTGTCTTAGAAGACCGCTTCCTGTCACATGGTCAGCATGTACATGAGTTTCAAGGGAATACTTCAGCTTGCAGCCATAGTTGGCCAAAAGGTCTAAATAGTCTTCGACATGATTGACAACAGGATCGATGAATATCGCTTCATGACTTTCCTCATCTGCAAGGAAATAAGTGTAAGTAAACGATTCCTGATCAAAAAGTTGTTTAAAAATCATGATGGATACCTCTGTTATTAACATCAACAATATATTATCATATATAATATTAATTTGTATAATGTAATCGGAAAATAACTAGATGAATCTGGTCATGAATAAAAATATCGGTCATAGTATCAATCTGGATTTGATGAAAGCCTCGGCAAAAAAGGCATCTAATCTAATGAAGGTCCTAGCGAATGAGGATCGGTTGCTATTGCTCTGCCAGATATCACTAGGAGAAAAATCAGTAGGGGATCTGGAAGGACTGCTGGATATTCATCAGCCAACTTTATCTCAGCAATTAACGGTCCTGCGTGAGGAAGGACTGGTTAATACGCGGCGTGATGGTAAAAAAATCCTTTACACTTTGGCCAGTGTCGAAGTGATGGCCGTTATGCAAGTTCTATATGAACAATTTTGTGGGAGGTAATGTGTTAGCTTAGATTGAAAGATCTAATTCTAATTCTTTGGACTGAATGAAAAACAATTAATAAGGAAAACAAAGTGGACAAGAAAGATATCGTTATTGTTGGAGGTGGTGCCGGTGGCATTTCAATCGCTTCAAGTCTCTTAAAGCGTCAGCGTGATTTAAGAATTACCCTCATTGAGCCATCAGAAAAGCATTATTATCAGCCTGCATGGACGTTGGTGGGTGCTGGCGAGTTCAAGCCCGAAAATTCCGTTAGGCCCATGTCCGATTGCATACCAAAAGGGGTCGAATGGATAAAAGGCGCTGTAATGGATTTTGAACCTGAGAAGAATCAGATAAGTTTGATTGATGGCAGAACAATTCAGTATCAAACCCTAATCGTTGCGCCTGGACTGCAACTCAACTGGAATGCGATACCTGGACTGATGGAAACAATTGGTAAGAATGGTGTCACTTCTAACTATCGCTATGATCTGGCACCTTATACCTGGGAATTAGTCAAAAAGCTCAAATCAGGCAGGGCCATATTTACGCAACCACCCATGCCAATCAAGTGTGCTGGCGCACCTCAAAAAGCGATGTATCTATCTTGCTCGGAATGGGAAAAGCAAGGGGTGCTTGGAGATGTCGAGGTCGTCTTTAACAATGCCGGAGGAGTCCTTTTTGGTGTCGCTGATTTTGTCCCCTCATTAATGAAATATGTGGATCGTTACCATGCCAAGCTCAATTTTAACAGTACACTTGTTGAAGTGGATGGCCCGGCCAAAAAGG
The DNA here is from genome assembly GCA_903863255.1 of uncultured Methylophilaceae bacterium. Taxonomy (GTDB): domain Bacteria; phylum Pseudomonadota; class Gammaproteobacteria; order Burkholderiales; family Methylophilaceae; genus CAIPBJ01. Next base: position 5,992 of record CAIPBJ010000079.1, on the reverse strand, counting down.
CTTGGTTCAATGTTAAGGATGCAGAAGGTCAGATTAACAAGGTTGAAGTGACCTTTGATATGCTTCATGTCGTACCTCCCCAGAGTGCTCCTGATTTTGTCAAAAGAAGTCCTTTAGCAAATAAGGATGGGTGGCTTGAAGTCAATCAATCCACTTTGCAACACGTTCGTTTCGACAATATTTTCGGTGTCGGGGATGTTGTTTCTTCACCCAATGCAAAGACAGTTGCGGCGGCAAGGCAGCAAGTGGTTATTGTTGCACGTAATATTCTTGCGCAGCGAAGTGGTCTGAAACTGCCAGCAGTCTACGATGGGTATGGTGCATGCCCATTGACTGTAGAAAAGGGCAAGATAGTACTTGCAGAATTTGGCTACGGTGGAAAGCTCCTGCCAACGTTCCCGCTCGATCCCTTGGTTCCTAGACGAGCAGCCTGGGTTCTAAAAAAGAGGATACTTCCATGGGTATATTGGCACTTGATGTTGAAAGGTAGGGAGTGGCTGGCTAAACCAGGCTAAATCGATGGATATTCACATAATTAGTTTACTCCTAGGAGCATTTGTCGGGATTTTACTTTCACTGACAGGGGCAGGAGGAGGCGTAGTATCTGTCCCGCTGCTGGTATTTACGCTTCATCTCTCTATCGCTAAAGCTTCCCCGATAGGTCTTCTAGCGGTGATGATGGCTGCTTTCGTAGGGGCAATCTTTGGACTCCGAGCGGGTGTTGTTCGATATAAGGCCGCTGGACTTATGGCTCTTTGTGGGATAATTTTCTCGCCATTAGGATTATGGATGGCACAAAAACTGCCAAATGCTTGGTTGACGGTTTTGTTTGCTTGCTTGCTGGCTTTTGTTGCGATCAGAATGCTGCTGCAATTGAACCGTGAATTAGATGAATTGGGATGGGTGGATGAGCGACCTAAGCCTCCTTGCCAACTGGATCAGATGATTGGAAAATTAAGATGGACGGCCCCTTGTGCCCGCTCTATCATGATGGCCGGTTCAATCTCAGGTTTTCTTTCAGGTTTGATTGGGGTTGGAGGCGGGTTTGTCATTGTTCCCGCCTTAAGGGAGTTTACTGATCTTGACATCAAATCCATTGTTGCGACATCGCTTGCTTCAATCACCCTTGTATCCGCTGGTGGAGTATTGGTAGCATCATCTACAGGACTTATCGATTGGGGAAATGCCTGGCCATTCGCTTTTGGATCAGCAGTTGGGATGTTGCTTGGCCGGTCATTGGCTAATAAAATGTCTCCGACCTTTGTACATAAGTCCTTTGCAATTTTTGCCCTATTGGTTGCTTTTGGATTAATTCTTAAGCTTTTTATTTAAAACACTTAAGTTTATCGTTTACCACTGTTCAAAGTTACCGATCAGTCTCAATTTTGTAAAAAATAGCTCCTAAATCTCAATATGTAGAGAAAATTCCGCTCTATTCTCGCTATCCCATTGCGATCCACCCAAAGATAATGGGAAGTGGTCTTGTTCTAAACAGGACAAATTTTCAAATCATTTCTGTTAATGCTTCTTATCGGATTGGAAAACGTGGTTTGGTTGATACCATTAAAATGAAGACGGATAACATCAGCCGTTTTGAAATTGTACAGGCACTTGGGACCCATTCACTCGGTGCCGAGTACCTGGTTTCGGATGATCAGAACCAACCGTTCAATCTGGTTCGAGTCGAGGCAGCCATTCCCGAACTCGATACCATGCTACAGGAACTGGGTCTTGTTAAAAGTCTTGAACATGAAAATATTGTTCCTCTAAACGATTTCATCATTCATCAAGACAGGCTTTATCTCGTTTATCCGAATGTTGAGGGTCAGTCGCTTAGCGAAGTCCTGCGTTCAGAAAGGCGAATCGATCCATTGCTAGTGGCAAAGATCATGTCCGATGTCCTGGCCGGACTGGACTATGCCTTTCGTCTGGGAGTGACGCATCTGAGATTGAACCCGGAATGTGTCATCCTGACTCCAGACGGCGTGCCAAGAATCAGAGGGTTTGGAATTGGCCATGCGATCGTTCATGCGCCATCGGATGTCGAAGTGCTCAGAGGATTGTTAAGGGGTTACGTTGCCCCGGAGTGGATCACGGGGGGTGAGTTTTCAGGGGCATCCGATATCTTTTCGGTGGGGATGATGATTTATGCCCTGGTTACGGGTGAACTTCAAGTTGAATCCGCCAGTGTCCATAAAGTATTGATGAATACCGATAAGGTAGCCCATTCGCCATCCAATAACGGCATCGAAATAGATACAAAGATCGTTAGCGTCATTTTGAGGGCGATTTCAAAAGACCCGAAAGACCGATACCCGGATGCGTTCTCGATGATCGAGGAAATACAGGGCTACATCGATCCAGAATGGAAATCGAAAAGCCATCCTAAGGTATTGGATAAGGTTACGCACTCAAAAGTTGACTATCTTTTGAGCAGAATGAGAAGTAAGAGCGATTTCCCGGTGCTGTCCGCTACAATAAGCGAAATCAACAAAGTCGTAACGAACGATAAATCCAGTACGAACCATCTTACCCAAATTATCCTTCAGGATTTTGCCCTGACAAACAAGTTGCTGCAACTGGTAAACACGGTGTCATATGGTCAGTTCGGCGGCAATATCCACACGATATCAAAAGCCGTGACGATCCTTGGATTCGACACGGTCAGAAACGTTGCCATGACCCTTATCCTGTTTGATTTTCTTCAGAACAAGTCACAGGCATCCCAACTAAAAGATGAAGTCATCCTGTCCTTCTTTTCCGGTATCGTGGCATCAAATATTAGCGGGCAAGGCAATCAGCGACTGGCCGAGGAGGTCATGATCTGTTCGATGTTCATAAACTTGGGTGAATTGCTTACTACGTTCTATTTCTACGATGAAAGTCAGAAAATTTCCAGATTGATGGGCGAAGGTGAGTCTGAGAGTCGTGCCGTGCTCAATGTTCTTGGCATCAGTTACAACGAATTGGCAATAGAAGTTGCCAGGAGTTGGAGTTTCCCGAACCGCCTCTTGATCGGCATGCGTAAACTGAGCGATGGGGTCATTGATAAACCCACGAGCGAACTGGAAACCATGTCCACGATAGTGAATCTAGCGAATGAACTATGCGGCCTGGCCTGTAAAACCAGTTCATTAGATAAAACCAGGAACCTGAGAGCGTTGAAAAGGCGATACGAAAAAGCGTTTTCATTTTCCGAGCAGCAATTGTCGGATATTTTGGATAAAGGATTCAAGGAGTTGCAGGCAAGATCTCATATCATGAGAATCGATCTTTCTCAATGCCAGTTGATCACGCAAGCCAAGTTATGGATGAAGGAACGTGCCTCAGTAAAAGAGGATCGCCCATTTGACGCCTCGTCGATTGAGGCGAAAGATGAATCAAAGCCATATTCTTCTGAGGAGGCCAAGTCAAGTTCGCTATTGAATGTTATCGATGCTGTCCAATCTGGGTATCAGCATGCGATTGATTCGGAAACGGTTTTATCTTCAGGTATCCATGATGTCATCAATACGCTTGTTGGGGATTACCAGGTTAATGACATCGTGCAGATGCTGCTGGAAACGATGTATCGCGCAATGGGATTTGACAGGGCTATTTTTCTGTTCGCTGACACTAAAAAAAATCGAATGAGCGCGAAATTTGGTTTCGGTAAAGGAGTGGATGAGATTCAATCAAAGTTCAATATTCCTCTTGATTTTCAGTTGGATGTCTTTCACTTATCGATTCAGAAAGGATTGGATGTATTGATTGAGGACGTCGATGCTGAGAATATTAAATCGAAAATTCCTGCTTGGTATAATGAACATATCCGGTCAAAAAGTTTTTTATTGCTTCCCGTGGTCATCAAAGAAAAGCCTTTTGGTATTTTTTATGCGGATAGGATGGAAGCAAAATCCATGGATATCACGACAAGGCAGTTAACCTTATTAAAAACATTGCGTAATCAGGCTATACTGGCTATCAAGCAAAAGAACTGATTATTTTCTTGCATTTTAACAAGCCAATTCGAACAGTTGGAAAGTTAGTTTCTCGTATTAGTTAAAGTGGCAGTTCCTTTAACTTGATCTTAAAATCAACGATGTCTTTCAATCCTTGCATGGAGGTTAAATAAAGTTCTTCCGTTCTTGAGACGTCCATGTCATATCCGGTTGTCTTGATCAAGGCGCCAATCTCTTTCATGAAATCAAATCCAATGCTAGCGGACGTTCCCCTGATCTCGTGACCAATTACTTTTACTTCCTTGAAATCGCGATTGATAATTGCTTTCTTCAAGTGCTCTAGCATCTCATGGGTCGTGCAAACATAGGAGTCGATTACCTTTTCTATCGAGGCATAATTCCTTCCATGCATCTCTTCAAGCCGAACAAGATTCAGGGAAGGATGGTTAACCAGGACAGGCCGCTCTGTCCCGATGGAGAAGGCCTCGTATTCAGGTAAAAAACGTTTCAATAAGGACTTGAGTTGTGAAACAACAATGGGTTTGATTAAGCGAGCTTCAATCCCAATCCCATGATTGATATCATCATTTTTGTATGCATCATCAATCGTGCAAATGATTGGAATCTTGTCGTCGGGATTATTTGATATCTCGTAAATGGTGCTGACCAACTCAAAAAGCATGGTTGCCTGAAAGGCATAGTCAATAAAAATAAGATCGACCCTGGTTTCTTTTAAAAAAGAAATCGCTTCCAATGCCTTGTTTGAAAAAATAGTAGCGTGGCCTAAGTGAATCAGATGATCATGGAGTGGCTTGATGGCCTCAACATCTGTATCAATAAGCAAGATGGTTTTCTTCTTATCCATTACTTTTCCAGCAACTTTGACATGATTAATAGCCGTTATGGAATCGATGAGCGCTTCAATGGTCTTTATTTGATAAAAATAACATAATAGATAAAATAATAGCATATTAATGATCTTAGATAATATTGTTTATCTAAGATCATATTGCTTTTGCTGGGTGATGAATTCGATTTCCAGTTCGAGGCCGAATCAGGCAATACATCTTAACTAAGGGAATGAAAAAAGCCCTGACGAAAATCGAAAGGGCTCTATTTTGATCCATGGCTAATGAAAGAATTGAGTTTTTAGATGAATCGGAGGTGTACGGGTTTGACTTCCGTAATTATAAATGACGTTCAAGTGCCGCCAACTTGGCGTTCACATAACCATAGATCTCTAAGAATGGAATCGGTTTCGGGAAAACCGTCACCCCTTTAGGCAGTCCGCCCATTTCTGCAATTTCAGTCTCCGATAAACCTGAAACGACAATAATATCCATCATGTTGAAGATATTGTCTTTACGTAACGTGTTGATCATCTCGAACCCGTTCACACCGTTCATCTTCAAATCAGAAATCAGGATGTCAGGCGGATTTCTTGCAATTTGCAAAAGTCCAGATAAGCCATTCTCTACGATTTCAAGGTCTACGGGTTTATTCCACCCTGAGATGGTGATCCTGTAAAGCTCTCTGGTTGTTAAGTCGTCTTCAACGACAAGTATTGATAAACGCTTGTCATGTTTATCGGGAAGACCCGGTCTGTGCTTGTGGTAGAATTCTTCAAGGGAGCTGCCGATGATGCGGCGATGTCCGCCAGAGGTTTTCCATGCCTTGAGCACCCCGTCTTCGACAAGCTTTTGCACGGTTCCGACCGAGAGCGATAACTTATCCGCCGCCTCTCGCGTCGAAAAGAAATTTTCATCTGCTTCTTTGATCATTTTGTTCATTTTTATAGTAGATATATCAAAACAATAAATTATGCAATACAGTTAGTGATGCTACGTCATAACTACTTAATATTCAAGTAAATGTTAATTTGCGGTTGATTTTATAGTTTTTGATTGTTGAGCTCTTGAGGTACCTCAAACAAAGTCACTTTTACTTTTTTAATTAATGATTTGACTTCACTCCTTTAACCCTTATTATAAAGCAATTAATTTTCGTTGTTAGGGACTGTGTTAGATGATTGAATTGGGGTGGATAGGGAA
>CAIPBJ010000078.1 GCA_903863255.1 uncultured Methylophilaceae bacterium | reverse complement strand
TTAAATTAGTTTCAATTTTTGCCTTCTTAGATTTCACAGAATTCGCAATGAATTTAATCCTAGGCAACTTTAGATTTTCAGCAATCAAGGACAAGAAATGCTTATACTTTCCATAAGCCTCAGAAGGCCATTCAGACAATAAATCATTAACCTGTCCAGAACTTAATTTTTCATTCTTGTTAGTTCTAAGCCCGTTCTTCCACTCGCTAAATATCCATCTATGCACCCAGGGTGAACTTAAATAGTCATCAATCAGATCGTCTTCAGCAACTAGACTAAAAACCTTTCCGCTCTCAATATCCTCCTTTACAGGGGATAAATATTCATCAGTCATAAAGGAATGACTCTCAGCATTGGTATCAAATGCCAGAGTCAAGCGGAATAAGTTACCCTCATCATCAGGCTTATCCAACACTTTTATTCTTGCCCTGGCCCAATTCATAGGCCCTTTTACAAATTTCCCATCTGTATTTTGTTGGAAATAAGGTATTGGGACCCAGGCAGAATCAAAAGCCTTAAGAGTTTCCAGACCTGATGAAAAATACTTAGCATTTCCAGAAAATTTTTGCTTCTTATTTCCTGGATAATTCAAGTTTCCCTGATTATCCAAAGTTAATAAGGTTGGCAAAATCTCAGATTCGGTATTTAGGTACTTACCTGAGTTAATAAAGTTTCCTTCACTCAACATTTTTAGATTATTACAAAACCCAAAGTCTATAAATTGAATACCACTAGCCTCTATTAAAGAAACTTGACTCTCATAATTTTGTAATTTAGCTAACATAATTAATTAACTCTAATCTCGCTGAAATGTTGCATCACAAGGGCCGTCCTTACATTGCAACCTGCAATCAGCCTTATTTTTCTCGTTATTTCTTAAACTACATTGAACCAACGCATCTATAGAGATATTAAAGCCCTCACTTGAGCTACAAGACAATGGAGGAACGCTGACATCAAATCTATTATTAGATTTGATGTCAGCGCTGGCAGCACCTTGACATTTATAACTGCTACCAAACAACTCTGATGAACCGTGACCACTTTTATCAAAGGAAAATGTAATGCTAATTTTCTTATCTTGAAGATCAACAAGATTGGTAATCAATCTCCACTTTCCCTCGAAAGCCGTTAAGTCATTATCCTCTAAAGCCTTTTTATCCAGCACTGGTGGCGGTGCAGGTGGAACGCCATTGCAGCTTGATTTTTCAGCGGGCTGACATTCGGCCTTGGGCACCTTATACAAAGGAAAATCAGTAGTACAAGATTTTAAGACAGCAGGGAATCCAATTATCAACAGGGCAAGAAGCGCAATCCACCAACCATACCTTTGCCACCAACTTGGGCCAACAGGCAAAATTGGTGGCACTATATTTCCAGAACTCAATTCGTGTTTAACTGAACTTGCAATATTAGAATCCTGTGAAGCCGGGGCAGCTTGCTCGACTCTTGGTTTAACTGGGGAAAATATCTCGGAAGTAACTTTTTCGAGCTCAATAACCGCTACAGGTGAGCTTTGAATTGGGGTGGGTGGCTGGGGAACTATAGCCCCTAGCACAGCATTTTGTCGATACTCGCCATTATTTTGAAAGCTCCAGAAAATAATTACAGGCCTATCGCCAACTACAAAAATCTCTGAGGCACCTGGAAAATGTAAGATACCTTTCAATAATTGCCCGTAAGTTACTGCTGTTTCATTTTCAGAATTTTTTGACAATTTATCACTTAGTGCTGTTATCTTTTTGAATTCTTCATCAAGAATCGACCAAATTCTAAATTGCTCAACATCATCGAGGGCGTTATATTCTTTAACGTCTCCCGGGGTTTGTGAATACCAATCGACAATATTATTTCTATCATCCCTTATAGGAACTGCAAATATATTCGCCGTGTTTTTGCCTAGCTCTTTTTCAATCAGCGTCAATAACTGCTCGGAAGTTCTATATATCGATGCGCCACCAACACCAATCGCTTCAAAATCAGACAACTTTGAAGATTTAATTTTTATTACGGTTAAGGTCATGTGAGCTAAAGATTGGATTAAGCCAAATTAATTATTAATTTGGCTTAGCGTTTGAAGAACATTTGACTTTGTAGAATCATCTATCTTGTTCGAATTTACGGTATATAGCTTTAATTCTTCAACATGATCTTTTGCACTCGCATTATGCAATGATGCCTTTAAATACCAATTAGCAGCTTCTAAAGCGTTCTCATCTGGAAATGTTGCAGGGATCTTTACCCTTAATGAAGGATCGTGCATCTCGCCAAGTGATAGCATTGCTTTTCCAAAATTTTGCTCGGCCGCACTCTGAAGCAGTAAGTAAGCTTCAGCCGGATGGCCACTCTTGCGCCATGAATCACCAATCTCATAAAGAGCCTTTGGATCACTAACTTCATTTACTATTTGGTTAGCCGCTTGCATGGTTGGGTTCGGAATACTCTTGTAAGCCGCCACACCCTTATTTTGAGGCATCCCAATGAAATAAAAACCCACCACAACCACCAAAATACCAGCAGCAAAAAGTCCTAGGTAGGATTTTTTTCGTTCTGGTGAATTATTTTTTTGATCGATTAGATTAGGATTAACTGCAATAGGCTCTTCTTTTTTTGGAGTCTCTTGCAATGGAAGTAAATCACTTTTTCTTAAAAAATCATCGGGCAATTTAGGCAAGTCGATGGGAAGATTATTCTCAACAGGATTTTTTGACTCCGCTATTGGTAACTCATTTTTATTCTTATCTTCAGCTGGAACTATCTTTTCCTCAATTGTTGCTGGAGAAAGTTTTGGCCTAAATACTGAATCTATTTTTACCTCAGCTCTGTTATCGCCAGTAGGCTTATTTACGGATTTATGCTCTACTCCGCTTGCGACCTCTCTGAGACCCCCTTTTAAAATTCCAGTTTCCGCTTCCTTACCACCTACTCTTCTAACGGTAATTGTGTAATTACTGTTACCCAGGTGCTGGACAACTTCTCTCTCTAAAACTACAAAAACAATTTCTCCGGAAGAAACATTTTCATTTCCTGATAGTTGATACCAATATTCAGAGGGTTGCCAACCATTTTTACTTAGAACGTTATCTGACCCGAGGCGACTTATTTGAAATTCAACAGCCCCATCACCGGCTGGAATCTTAATTTTGATTACAGCACAGCCAGGTGGGGTGGTTTTTGAATACTCTAGGTTACTTTGAAACATTATTGAATTTCTTAATTATTAAGATAGGTTAGTTTCCAGAGAACTTTTTCCATAAACGGTCCATATCCTGCTTTGTACTTTGAGATAAAGATGGAACAACAATCAAAGTTTTCATCACCTGTGGCGGGATAAAGATTCCTGGGTCATTAAATAATCCCGGATTCATATAAGGTCCAGAGTTTGCATTTGCATTTGCATAGTGAACAGTGTTTGAAATCTTTGCGGCTACCTGTGGCTTCAAAATAAAGTCTATGTACTGAATTGCATTCTGCGTATTTTTAGCATTAGCTGGAATTGTTAGCGTGTCAAAACCTAGACTTCCCCCTTCAACTGGGACTCCGTAATGAATATTGCTTGACCCACCGCCTTGAATCCTGGCTTGAATTGAGTCGCCTGAGAATCCGATAGCTGCACAAATCTTTCCATGTGCAAGAGCATCAATATATTCATCGCTTGCGATCGGCCTAACAATACCTTTAACAGCCATTAAGGTTTTTTCAGCGGCCGCTATTGATTTAGAATCATTCGACCAGTTTTTTACACCGCCATATAATGCAGCCAAGGGGATAATGTCTGAAGGGGAATCTTCCACCTTCACACCACATCCATTTAATCTACCTGCAATTTCCGGGTCGAATACCAGGCTTAATGAATCGATATTTGCTCCTGGAGCATATCTAGCCAGTAATGCTTTGTTGATAGCAATACCAACTGTGAACCACATATACGGGACAGCGTAAGTAGCGCCCGGATCCCAAGACTCAAGATAAGCCGCAATCTTTGAATCAATGTTATTAACATTTTTTAATTGCTTTCTGTCTAATGGCTTAAGAAAACCACCAGCCACTAAAGCTTTAATGTTGCTGGCCGTTGGAATGGCCACATCATAGGGTTCAGCGGAATTTTTTAGTTTTTCCTCGAGCTCCTCGTTTGATCCATAGGTATCATAAATCACTTGAATTTTTGTATCTCTTTCGAAGTCCTCTAGAACTGAAGGCTCTATGTAATCAGGCCAATTTAAAACCCGCACTCTGCCAATAAATTGGATGGATTTATTGTCCACGGCACGTTTTAAATTCATTAAAGTTGTTTTTGTAATGAATCCATCTACGGTAATTCTTTGGCTTGCCTGAAAAGTTTCTACCGAACTTTGTGTCTGAGCACCAAATGTCCCATCGACCCCACCAGGGTCATAACCTAGCTTAGAGAGGTAAGCTTGCGCCTGAGCAATCCCTTTGCTATCCAACAACTTATCTTCACCTTTTAAACTGCCTTTTTTCCATCCACCAGTTGCCCAAGCAGCTCTTCTTAAGCTACTAATTAACTCGTCAGATATTTGACCGTTAAAGGCAATGCGCTGCTGATATGCAAAGGTACGCAAACCTTCGATAGTTGCATCTGTCATCACTCCATTAGGCTGACCTTTGAATAGCCCAACTTTTGCTAGCAACCTTTGAATAATTTCAATATTGACAACTTTATTTCCACCACCAACTGGTGGTGGGGTGTTGTTCATGGTTGGGGGTAGCGTATATGAAGCCGGGGGGGCCATGCCTTGAGCGGCTGCTGTTAGTTGATATGTGCCTCAAAATAATGCAATTGATACACTTATAGCGGTGTTTTTTAATTGATAGCGCATGTTTTTAATGGTCTTTTTAAGAAATGTTCATGGTTGATCAATAAGATGGAACTTATTTTACAATTATGATAATACAGGATTTCAATATCAATTTTCGCTATAAATCGGCCTAAATCACCAAAAATTGGCCTATTCCTGTCAGGGATCGGCTTAATGTAGCCACCCAGGCCAGTGGCTTAGCAACTTGGGTTCCCAAGATTTCTCACACAGGTAACTTGTTCTCGATTCAAGCAACAGCTAGCTCAGGTAAAACCCAGTTAGCTCTGAAACTGCTCCAAGACGGGGCGAAAGCCAAAAAACGCTGTTGTTACGTTTGCTACAACCGCCCTCTTGCCGATCATTTAGCAAAGTTAGATCCGGCAGCAGTTGAGGTCACCACATTCCACCAACTGTGCCGTGTTCTTGCAGAACGCAACGACGAGAAACTGGTCTTCTCTGACTCGAAAGTCTTTGGGAAGATGGTTTCAGACTATGTGGATACTTCTGAGTCATTCACCAAAAACATTGACCTTCAACTTACACAAAATCCTTTACAGTCCCTGGGAGCAATCGCCAAGCAGTCAGTTTGCTCTTACTTTTACAGTCTCCTGGCTTAAAACGAACAAGGACACTCCACCGACCAAACTCCTGCGTATCCAATGATCTGTGGGTGCGCATGTGCGCTTTGAAGACTTTGCTGATGTGATGTCTGAGCAGTTTTCTTGCCTGATTTTGCGCTCTTCGCGCTTTTA
>CAIPBJ010000077.1 GCA_903863255.1 uncultured Methylophilaceae bacterium | reverse complement strand
GTCTGGAACGCTGGAATTCGATGAAATGGTCACTTCCCTCACAAAACTTGGATACGATTCGTCAGAAGAAACTGCCGAATATATCAAGAATATGAGGAAGAGCAATAAGATTCAGCGTTTGCCGGAAATAAGCAGAAAACGGCTTGATTCATTAATGCCCAATATTATTGAGTTATGCGGTAAAAGATACAATTCAAACGAGACGTTGAATCGAATGATTGTATTGCTGGAGACGATATGCAGAAGAGCCAACTATCTGGCTTTTTTCGTTGAATATCCTCACGTCCTTGAGAGGCTTGTTTTACTTATCGGAGCAAGTCCTTGGCTGGCAAACTATTTAACACAACACCCAATACTTCTAGATGGTTTGTTGGACTCAAATTCATATTCTGAACCGGATATTTATGATCAAGAGTTAGTTCTTACTCATAATTTAGAGATACTCGATTGTGACACTGAAAGGCAAATGAATGCGCTAAGGGAGTTTCAACAAGCAAAGCTTTTCGCTTTTGCATGCGAAGATGTCATCAATCAGATCCCACTTCCAACACTTTCAGGCCATCTAAGCAATCTAGCAGACATGATACTTAGGGTAGTCATGAAATTTGTCTGGGCGACTTTCAAGGGAAAGCATATAGTTGAACCCAAATTTGCGATTGTTGCTTACGGAAAACTTGGAAGTAGGGAGCTTGGTTATTCATCGGATTTGGATCTGGTCTTTATCTATAAAGATGATCATCCTGATGCAAGGGACATCTATTCTCGTTTTGGGATGCGAATAATTGCATGGCTAAATACAATGACATCATCAGGCATTCTGTATGAGATTGATACGCAGTTAAGACCAGATGGCGGAAGCGGATTGTTGGTTTGTTCTATTGAAGGATTTGCTAACTACCAATACGAAAAAGCCTGGGTATGGGAACATCAGGCAATAACACGAGCACGATTTGTTGCTGGCGATACGGAAGTTGGTAAAGATTTTGAAGAAATCAGGCTCAGTGTTATCACCCAAATAAGGGATTTAAAGCAATTGAGAATTGAAATCACTGAGATGAGACAGAAGATCAACAAGTCACATCATTTTGTTGAAGGTAGATTTGATCTTAAGTATGGCCTGGGAGGAATGGTCGATGTTGAATTTATTGTTCAATACTTGGTACTTGCATATGCTAACAAGAATCCGAGCCTTTGTGAAAACAGGGGCAACATTCAAACGCTAAGACTTTGCTCGGTTCTTGGACTCATCCCTCCTGAATTGGGTCAACGCGCGGCGGATTCTTACTATAAGTTAAGACAACATCAGCATGCCCTTAGATTGCAAGGATACAGGGAAGCATGGGTTCCTGAAGCAACTATGATAGACTCGATAAAGACGATAAGAACCTTGTGGCGAAAAGTTTTCTATGAAGAAAATGGCTAGCCTATTTTAGAAAATCGAGCCAATTCCATTTTCTTCAGGGCAGCTATGAATTCAAGAGCATGACTTCCAGTAGTTAATCGATGTACCTCAAAGATTCGTTTACTGTGTCCACGAATCTTTTTTCCTGCCAGTTTCCTAAGTTACTTCCAAGTGAGCCAAGGGCGGCTAAAAGATAAAACTTTGACTGGATTTTCGAACATTCAAATAATCTGAAATGCTTTTCCAATTCCTCATTGAACGAGTCTTTTGATAGTGAAACAGAATAGGCAAGACGAATCAGATCATAGAATCCATGTCCCCTTAACCGTGAACCTTCCCAATCGATGATTTTAAAAGGCATGCCATAGGGATTGTCGTTATCGATTAAGAAATTGCCGTACCATAAGTCATTGTGAGCCATGACCATATAAGGTTGCCATAGGTTGATGGATAATTGATATAACGCTTTTCGAGCGATATCTTTTGCATTTTGACTGATCTTCGGGTGATTCACTATGAATTCCAAAGGGGATACGAATTCAGAAGCGATTTCCGAATCGGACGCTTTGCTTAGCGTTAATTCATTTAATTCATATAACCATCTCAGCATTGATTTTCTTGTTAAAATAAGTTGTAACTTCCTAATCAGCATATTCTTTGAAAATGTTCTGTAAAACATACCAACTGAGAAACTTTTACCGCCAGAATAGCTGCAAAGATTTGGGACAAGAATCGATGAAGCTAAATTATCCGGGAGCAGTTCAGCGATTTCTTTTGCCTTTCTGGCATTCTCAAACACTGAATCCGGCGATTTGGATGACGATAAAATTAAAAAAGCGTAAGGTTTTTTTTTCTGGTTAAATATAATGAACTTGTGGGTACTTGCTTCAACTAATTTTGGCAATGGCAACTCAAAAACATCATTTAATCCACCGCATGACGCCATAAATGAATCAATAACCTCAACGATCTGAGATGGAAGATAACCCCGCTCAATATGATTATTCATAATTTATTACCATTCATAGTCTTATCCATATCCTAAGGACTACATAATATAGACCATTGTAACTGCATTGCAATATTCTATTAACAAAATGGGTATTTTATGAAGTGAATTTTTTTTATGACCTATAAATAGTGTCATATTCCGATCTCGTCGAAGCCCTAACCCATTTTTTGTCGGAAGACCAGTCAAGAAGTCTTCAATAAGTTAGATGATTGAACATCATTCATCGACAACTTTCATCCAAACATTGAATTCAATATGTGCTTTTCTATTAAAACCGCATGATTCAAGATAAGAGATTTCGTATCGACCTTTGAAAAGGCAATTCCACATCTTTAAGAAATTGAACTATCGATGCCGGTCAGAGGTATTTGGATCATGAAACCATCAATCCAAAAAGTCGTGATCGATGAAGACTTCATTCATTAATGTTTGTTGATTCAGATTTGATTCGCAAATTTCTTTTTTAATAATTTTTTTGACTGTGCTAAAGTGCATTGAAATTATTTTATAAACCTGTCTAATTCAAAGTTTTGTGTCAATATGAGTCTAAGATTCCGATTAAATCTACTAATTACCACCTTGTTGATTGGTTTCATATTTGTTGTAGGTTTCGTCCTGACGAAAGGGATGAGGGACTCAATTGAAGAGGGTGTGGAATCGGCTAATCGGGTAACAATGCAGTTACTTGATACCGTAATCATAAGTTCTTATCAGAATCCTGAATTGGGATACACGCATGAAGTGCTTCATAGTTTCTTGATTCGATTGGGGCATGTGAGAAGCAGTGAGATTTACTTGTATGACATTCGTGGAAATTTAATCTTTCAATCTCCTCCTTCAAAATATCAACTTTATTCAGATCCTCCTGCATGGTTCGTTAACTTGGTGACCCCTCCAAAGGAAGTGATGAACAAGCGTATTCGATATGGCACGCTTGTTGTAGAGTCCAATCCTTCAGGAGCCATTCGAGAAGCATGGAGCAGAATAAATAATTTGATTTGGATTGGTTTGGCTTTTTTTGTTCTGTTCAATGCAGCTGTCTACTGGATGTTGGGTAGATGGCTAAAACCTATTCAGTCATTGTTGCATGCGATCAATAAAATGGAACAAGGCGATCTTGCATCCCGTATGCCTGGTTATGATTTACCTGAGTTCTCGAGAATCGCACAAAGTTTTAACCTTATGGGCGAGTCGCTCCAAGCCAGTACTCAAGATAATAGAAGATTGGCGCTTATTGTAAAACAGACAGCAGATGCAATTATGATTCATGACTTAGATGGCAATATTTCATTTTGGAATTCTGCTGCTCAGAGAATGTTCGGATATGCGCCTGAAGATATTATAGGGAAATCGGCCTCGCTTTTAATGCCTCCTGGCCAGGTGGAGGAATTTGCAAGCGACATTGATGCAATTCGTCATATGCAAAATGTTAACCATTACGATACGAGAAGAGTTGGGCGTGATGGAAAGCTAATGGAAATCTCATTGTCAGCCGCGCCTATGATTGACCCGAACTCAGGTGATGTCATTGGTGAAATTTGTAGCATGAGAGATATAACTGAGCGGAAACAAGCAGAAGTCGCCGAGCGTAAACTTGAGGAGAATCGTTTACTTACCCAGCTTATTCAACATCATATCGAGGATGAAAGAAGAAGCCTGGCAAGAGAGTTGCACGATGAACTTGGGCAATATGTAACTGCGGTTAAAACTTTTGCCGTAGGAATTGCGAATAAAACGAAAGATAAAATGCCAGATGTTGAGTCCAATGCGATGACTATTGTGGCAGCGGCAAACCATATTTACGATGGGATGCATAATATAATTAGGCAACTTAGACCTGGCTCGCTTGATAATTTGGGATTATCTGAGACCTTGACCGATGCAGTAAACAATTGGCAAACACAACATCCTGAGATTAAGTTTAATTTGAACTTAAATGGTAATCTTGATGCCTTAGGAGAAACGATTAATATTAATCTATATAGAATTATTCAGGAATCTGTTAATAATGCCTTGAAACATGCTCAGGCCAGTCTGATCGAAATTAACCTGTCTCATTTCGAAAATGACAACCTCGTTCTAAATATCAAGGACAATGGTATTGGAATGACAACTTGCAACATCGATCAAACAAAACATTTTGGCTTGTTAGGAATTCGTGAAAGAACACAGGCTTTGCATGGTACATATAATCTTGATTCTGTTCCCGGACAAGGAACGGTTATCTCAATAGTAATTCCTAAGGAGTCGCATTTGTGAGTAATCCAATAAAAGTCCTATTAGTCGACGATCATGCTGTGGTTCGAATGGGTTTTAAAATGCTACTTGAATCTGCTACCGACATTAAAGTTGTAGCTGAAGCCGATAGCGGTGAGCAAGCGATCAAGCAATACATGGACACGCATCCAGATGTAGTCGTAATGGATATCACGATGCCAGGCATTGGGGGGTTGGAAGCAATCGATAGAATTATTGCCAAGGATAATAACGCAAAGATTCTAGTTTTATCGGCACACGAAGATTCTGTTCATCCTAAACGAGTTCTAAATGCTGGTGCGATGGGTTACCTTACAAAAAGAAGTGCTGCCGAGGAGCTAATAAAAGCAATAAGGACGATCGCTTTAAACAAGCGCTACCTCGAAGCAAATGTTGCTCAGCAAATGGCCATTCAACAGTTGTCTGGAGAAACCAATCCGGTTGATGTTCTTTCTGACCGTGAATTCGAAGTATTTATGGCGCTTGCTAAAGGCAAAACAACCAATGAAATTGCGGAAACGCTTAGCCTTTCTCCTCGAACCGTTGGGACCCATCTTTACAATATTAAGCAAAAATTAAATGCTAGCAATTCTGCTGAAATTGCATTAATTGCCATGCGCTCGGGTTTAATAGATCCTTAAAAAGGGATTTGCAATATTGGAATCAATATTCGCGATTAAACGATGATGCGCCTAAACCAGCAGTATATTTACCTATTCACCCTGTGAATGACTCGTAAGACCAAAACCTCATAGCTTCAATATATATCTGGCAATATGAATGCCGCCTTGTGAAGTGATCTCAATAATAACGTTGGTGCCGCTTGTTATTTTTTCAAAATCCGGGGGAATTAAAAATGTCAGTATTTTTTTTGACTCACCATCCACCTTTCCGGTAGCAAGTTGCCAATTACCCCAGTCCTTCTGATCAGGTAAGATTGGCGAACCCAATAATTTTGCATTGTTTAGGATCCTGTTTTTTTCATCACCGATTATCGTATTCCAGATTTCTACAGAAACAAGGTGACTACTGTTTATTTCTGGTTCGGGTACATCACTGCTTGATTGATTTTGACTGGGTTGGGATTTTGCATTTTGATTCGCTGATGAATCAATAGTCTCAAATTTGCTAAGTAAAAAAGCGCGCAAATATTTGTCTTTTATTGAATCAAGGTTAGTCTCTCTGTTAATAGTATGAGGGTTAGAGTGTTGAAAAATGTCGCTTGAGTCTTGAGGATTGAATTTATTTCCTGAGCACGCGACGCACATTATTAACGTTAAGTTAATAAAAAATAATTTTTGAAGAAAAGCGATTTTTTTATTCACGCGGATAGTATAAATTTAATGGTTTCGTAATTTTAATTCATCACTTGGAGTGATATTAAAAAAACTATTAATTTTTTAAATTAGTTGATCGAATACTAATCAATCCACTGGAAATGATTAATGCAATTCCGAGTAAACGGGATGGTGAAATAACTTCATGCCAATACCCAAGTTCAAATAAACTTGCAAATACAACGGTACTATACGCTAAACTTCCTACAACCAAGGGGTTCCCGGTTCTATATGCTCTGGTCATCGCCAATTGGGCTATCGTAGCTGTGGTGCCCAGACAAAGTAATAGTCCAAAATCTTCTATGTTGATAAAGTGAAATTGATGAAATAGCATCCATAATGCTGCGCCTACAGAGCAGGCAAGGGTATAATAAAACACGGTTCTCCAGTCTGGTTCTCCAGAACGACCAAGTTGAGTGACATTGATGTAAACCACGCCAGCTAGAAATCCCGAAAAAAGTCCAATTAAGCCATTAACCAGTTCAAAGAAATGCATGCTTGGCCTTAATAAAAAAATCACCCCAATAAAGCCGATTATTATTGCGATTAATAAGCTTATCTTTGGTTTTTCATGCAGCATCAGTGGCGTCATTAGCGCCATGAATAGTGGGGAAGTATAGTTGAGGGTTACTGCAGTGGCTAATGGCAGCTCACTGATCGCATAAAAAAAAAGTAATAAAGAAACGAATCCAAATATGGAACGTGTAAGGTGTTTTGATATCTGATTCGTCCTGAGTGATTGACCTTTAAACTTGGTGACGCTGAAGATAAAAACCAGACCAAAAAATGATCGATAAAAAACCAATTCAGCACTGCTGAATTTCTCGGATTCAATTTTTACTAGCACTCCCATCACTGCAAAGAAGAATCCTGCAACAATCATCCATAAACTACCCAGTTTTCTAACTTTGGAAAGAAGGAATAAATTCACAAATTAGGCTCTATCTGGACTCGCATCCATTTATGAAAATGCTCTAATCCAGTTTCCATGGGGTGTTGATATGGTCCGCGTTCATCTTTGTTATCCCTGAAAAGGGCTTTCCTTCCTTCGTGCATTCTCTCGCAAATTTCCTTATCTTCAATTGCTGTCTCCTCATAGGCAGACTGTTGGGCGATAATGTACTCCCGTTCAAATAAGGCAATGTCTTCAGGATAATAAAATTCCACGACATTTGTGCAAGCATTGACACCTCTCGGAATGATATGTGAAACCACCAGCACATTTGGATACCACTCAATCATCAAGAAGGGATATAAGACCAACCAGATCGCTCCGTGAACTGGAGGATTGTCACCATTGTAGATAGCGACTTGTTCCTGCCAGTTATGATATTTTGGAGAGCCTGGTTTTAATAGTGACTTTTTAAAACCAACCGTTTGGACACTGTACTCATTGCCGAATTCCCATTTTAGTTCATCACAATTAACGAACTGATTTAAACCTGGATGAAATGGGCCGACATGATAATCTTCAAGATATACTTCAATGAATGTTTTCCAATTGAAGTTGTATTCTTCTATGGATACTCTATCAAGCATATAGCCAGTAAAGTCAAAATCTTGTTTGCATCCAATATTATTGAGCTCTTTGGCAACATTGTAATTTGTTTCAAATAATAAGCCCTGCCATGACTGAAGGAGTTGTTTTTCCAAATGGAGGCAAGGATTCTCTTTAAAGTGAGGAGCACCGAGCAAATCACCTTTGATATTATATGTCCATCGATGCAAAGGGCACACGATATGTTGAGTATTTCCCCTTCCATTAAGCATGATTGCTTGTCTATGGCGGCAAACATTACTGATGAGTTCAACACCGTGATCGTTGTGCACGAGGACCTTGGCCTCATTAAGCCATGGCAATGCATAATAGTCACCCTGATTTGGAACCATGATCTCGTGGCCAATGTATTTAGGTGCTTTTGGAAACAAAATCTTTTGTTCCAGAGAATAAAAATCTTGATCCGTGTACCAGGCTACTGGTAACTGAGATGAAAAATCTTTCTTTCTTTGATTGATGGATGCGATGAATGACATAAAGTGATTTATTTTATTTGAGATGAACTGACTTAAAACGACATTTCTGCATTAATTAAGATCCGGACAGGGGATTTTGCCCGAACTTATATTTTTTTCAAGTAAATTATGATATTTGTGATTGTTTACAGGCTTGATTTTAATAGTTTTAAGCCTCCTAAGGCTTAAGCCATTCTTGCTTAAAGTGAAGATTTACGATAATCTCAACCTTTACAAAACCCATGAATGAGCTGAAATTATGAAAAATCCGTTGGATTCAATTTTAGGAACAGTAATTTCCGGAGTGATCCTTACGCTCGTTTTGTTTGTTTTTCTTAAAAACTTTATTTTGTCAGGTATATAAAAAATGACCTATTTGCCTGGAATATTCCGCTGGTTTCACATTTTAGCAGGAGTGACTTGGATTGGTCTGCTTTATTACTTTAATCTGGTACAAGTTCCTGCAATGAAGGCAGCCACAGCGGATGGGACCTCGGGGGGGATAACCAAGCATGTTATGCCAAGGGCGTTATTATGGTTTCGTTGGGCCGCGGTTATAACGTGGATTATGGGAGCCGGGTTGCTGGGACCGCATTTGATATCGGCATTTAAACTCGAGCCTACCTTTGCCCCAATCGGAGTGGGTGCCTGGCTTGGAACAGTGATGTTATTTAACGTGTGGGTTCTGATTTGGCCGAATCAGAAAAAGATTTTGGGTATTGTTGTTGCTTCAGAAGATGAGAAAGTTAAAGCAAGGCGTATTGCTTTCCTGGCTTCAAGAACAAATACGATGTTATCGATACCAATGTTGTTTTTTATGGCGAATGGGCTATCACACCGAGCTCTAGTCGGGCTTTAAAAAATTTAATGGCTGCAACGGCGGCTGAAGCCGCCGTTTGCTTTTATGGTTGCATGCGGCTTTGCCGCTATTTTTATTTTGAGTAATAGAAAAATGTCACAACATCTAATGAACACGTATTCCAAATTACCCGTTACTTTTGTAAAAGGTCAGGGTGTTTGGCTCTATGATGAAGAAGGTAATAAATATCTTGATGCTCTTTCAGGAGTGGCAGTAAACGGACTTGGGCATGCCCATCCAAAACTGATTGATGTGTTAAACCGGCAAGTTTCCAGATTGATTCATGTATCGAATATTTATCACATTGCTGAGCAGGAGAAATTGGCAGACAAATTATGTGATATTTCGGGTATGGATCGGGTCTTTTTTTGTAATTCAGGATGCGAGGCAAACGAAGCCGCCATAAAGCTTGCTAGGCTTTACGGACATAACAAGGGCATTGGCAATCCTGAAATTATTGTGATGGATAAAGCGTTTCACGGTCGAACGTTAGCCACGCTTTCAGCGACGGGTAATCGAAAAACTCAGGCTGGCTTTGAACCGCTAGTTAGTGGTTTTGTTCGAGTGCCCTTTGATGACTTGGAGGCAATACGCCAGGTCGCATCACATAATTCAAATGTGGTTGCAGTTCTTGTTGAACCTGTGCAGGGAGAAGGGGGGATCAATATACCTCATGATGCCATAAACTATCTTCAAGGCTTACGTCAGCTATGTGATGAAAACAAATGGCTTTTAATGCTGGATGAAGTCCAGAGCGGAATAGGAAGAACGGGTCATTGGTTTTCGTTCCAGCACGCAAATATAACACCGGATGTGATGAGCCTAGCTAAGGGACTTGGCTCGGGCGTTCCAATTGGTGCCTGTGTTGCTAGGGGAGTGGCTTCTGAAATATTTACCTATGGAAAGCATGGGTCGACATTTGGAGGCAATCCGCTTGCTTCGGCTGCAGGCTTGGCAACCTTGAATATCATTGAGGAAGAGGGGCTTGTTAGACATGCCGATCAGTTGGGTGATTATATCTGCAAGAAATTAACTGCCAAATTAAATGGTGCGAATGGTATCGTTTCCATAAGGCATGCCGGCCTGATGATCGGAATCGAGTTGGACAGGCCTTGCGCAGATATTGTCAAGCTGGCATTGGTTGAAAAGTTATTAATTAACGTAACTGCAGAAAAAGTGATCCGCTTGTTGCCGCCACTTATTATGAATGAAGATGAAGCAACGATATTGGTTGATGTTTTGGCATCATTAATTCTAAATTTCTTAAGCCAATAGGCAAAAAAAGACAAAACATGGCAATAAAACATTTTCTCCAATTTAAAGACTTAAGCCGAGATGAATTGGATTATATTTTTAAGCGAGCTTCTTGGATCAAAACTCAATTTAAGGCTTACCAGAGATATTGGCCTTTAAGTGACAGAACATTGGTCATGATCTTCGAAAAGGCAAGCACTAGGACTCGATTGTCGTTTGAGGCAGGCATGCAGCAACTTGGCGGTTCAGCAATATATCTCAATACCCGGGATTCGCAACTTGGAAGAGGTGAGCCAGTCGAAGACGCTGCGCAGGTCATTTCTAGGATGTCAGACATAGTAATGATTCGAACTTTCGAGCAGGAGATTATTGAGCGTTTTGCTGCGAATTCTAGAGTCCCAGTAATAAATGGGTTGACTAATGAATATCATCCTTGTCAAACACTTGCGGATATATTTACTTTTATAGAGCACCGTGGTCCGATTCAAGGTAAAACGGTAGCCTGGATTGGAGATTCAAACAACGTTTGCAATACCTGGCTTCAGGCTGCAGAAGTTCTTGATTTTAATGTTCATGTTTCAACTCCTCCTGGTTATGAAGTAGAGCCGGAGCGAGCGGGTCTTTATGGCAATGCGCATTATGAAGAGTTCTCTGACCCAATGAAAGCAGCCAAGTCAGCCGATTTGGTTACGACCGACGTCTGGACTTCAATGGGTTTTGAATCGGAGAACGAGGAACGTAAGCGGGATTTTGCGGATTGGCAGGTTGACGAGGAAATGATGCGTGTGGCAAAGAAAAACGCTTTATTCATGCATTGTCTGCCTGCGCATCGTGGTGAGGAAGTGGACGCGTTAGTGATAGATGGAAATCAATCTGTTGTATGGGATGAGGCCGAAAATCGATTGCATGTCCAGAAGGCCCTTTTGGAGTATCTCTTATTGGGCCGGATTGATGGTTAAGAACCAAAGTAATCTTTCAAATCATATTTTACCAGTAGCTTCAACAATGGTTGGAGTATGCATGACAGTCATTACTGTTATACAGATTGTTCCAAAAAACGCGATCTCATCCTGGGCAGATGAACTTCTTGCTGTGGATAGCTTAGCTTTCCTAGCATCGACAGTCCTTTCCTATTGGTCGATTCGCCATCCTGAAAAATTGTGGAAAGCGGAAATTTTTGCAGATAGATTGTTCTTGCTTGGAATGGTTTTAATGGTAGGGGAAAGCTTTTTGGTAGCATTTGATTTATTTATGGATTAACGATAATTTTAGTGAGTTTAGTCAATGAGCGATATTAATAAGGTAGTGCTGGCGTATTCAGGTGGGTTAGATACATCCGTTATTCTTAAATGGTTGCAGGATACTTATCAATGTGAAGTTGTTACATTTACTGCGGACCTAGGGCAAGGCGAAGAACTTGAGCCGGCGCGAGAGAAGGCTAAGAAGTTTGGCATAAAGGAAATTTATATAGACGATTTACGCGAAGAATTTGTGCGTGATTTTGTTTTTCCAATGTTTAGGGCCAATACTGTATACGAGGGGGAATATTTGCTTGGCACTTCAATTGCCCGTCCACTGATCGCGAAACGCCTAATTGAAATAGCCAATGAAACCGGAGCGGATGCAATTTCTCATGGAGCGACAGGAAAAGGCAATGATCAAGTAAGATTTGAACTAGGAGCCTATGCTTTGAAGCCAGGGATTAAAATAATTGCGCCATGGCGAGAGTGGGATCTGTTATCTCGTGAAAAGCTTTTGGCCTATGCTGAGAAACATGGTATCCCAGTAGAAATGAAACATAAGCAAGGTGGAAGCCCTTATTCTATGGACGCCAACCTGTTGCATATTTCCTATGAGGGAAGGCATCTTGAAGACCCATCCCTTGAAGCTGAAGAAGATATGTGGCGTTGGACAGTTTCACCCGAAAAGGCTCCTGATGTTGCTCAATATTTGGAAATTGAATTCGAAGGTGGCGATATCGTTGCTTTAGACGGTAAACGACTTAAAGCTCACGAAGTACTGATGGAATTAAACCGTCTAGGTGGAATTCATGGTATAGGTCGACTAGACCTGGTTGAAAATAGATACGTGGGTATGAAATCTCGAGGATGTTATGAAACACCCGGCGGGACGATCATGCTTAAAGCTCACCGGGCAATTGAGTCGATCACGCTTGATCGAGAAGTTGCTCACTTAAAAGACGACCTTATGCCCCGTTATGCCAGCATGATTTACAATGGGTACTGGTGGAGCCCGGAAAGACTTGCCTTGCAGGCGCTTATTGATCATACCCAACGTTCCGTTAATGGATTTGTTAAAGTTAAGCTATACAAAGGTAACGTTATTATAGTTGGGCGTGATTCTAAAACTGATTCTTTATTCGATTCAACGATTTCCACCTTTGAAGATGATGCTGGAGCCTATAATCAAGTCGATGCAGGTGGATTTATTAAATTAAATGCACTTCGCTTAAGGATTGCAGCTAATTTGAAAAACAAAAGTTCAAATAAAAACTAATGACCTCTTTTAAGAACGTTGAGTGAGTAACTCAGCGATTATTAATTAAAAAAATTAATATGGCATTGGTATTCTGTAACGTTCAAGATCAGTTATTTGAAACTGGCATCATGGATAGAGTATTCATTTTCTGTGATAATTGCATCTTTATTATGAGTTAAGGAAGATACCATGGCGCAATTTGACAATGTTAGCGTGAAAAAAAAGGCAAATGTTTATTTTGATGGCAAATGTGTCAGTCATACTGTTATGTTCCCAAATGGAACCAGAAGTACGATAGGGGTTATTTTCCCTAGTTTGCTTACATTCAATACCGTTGCGCCCGAGTTGATGGAAATTAGCCTTGGGGTTTGTAAGGTTCGGTTGCATGGTGATTCGGAATGGAAAACATATCAGGCAGGTGAGAAATTTACTGTGCCAGGGAATTCATCATTTGAGATAGAAACTTTAGAAACGTTAGATTACGTTTGCCACTTCGAATAAATCTTTCACAATTTGGTTGAAAATCCCATTTCCATTTCGGTTAAATTCAGGAGAAGGTTATGCCATCCTTTGATATAAGTTCAGAAGTAGATAAGGTTGCATTAAAAAATGCAATAGACATCGCAAGTAAAAATATAGCGAACAGATATGACTTCAAAGGAACGACAGCTAAGGTGGACTTTAATGAGAAGGATAACTTAATTGTTTTGTTTGGAGACAGCGATTTTCAATTGGATCAAATAAAAGATATTCTGCTTCCAGCGATGGAAAAGAAAGAACCGGAAAGTTCAAAACGTCTTGAGCACATGGAGGTTCAAAAAATTTCAGGTAATAAATTGAAGCAGGAACTGAAAATCAGGGCAGGTGTAGACAGTGATTTAGCAAAAAGAATAGTTAAAATAATTAAAGATAGCGGATTAAAAGTTCAAGCAAGTATTCAAGGTGACAATGTTCGTGTTGTCGGAGCTAAACGAGATATTTTGCAAGATGCCATTGCCTTGACCAAAAAAAATGTCACTGATTTTCCTTTGCAATTCGGAAATTTTAGAGACTAGTACTGAAACAGTATCCATCTTGGAAAAAATGATGAGTAAAACGTTATACGATAAGTTATTTGATAGTCACGTTGTTCACGAAGAAAACGGAACGGCCTTGCTTTATATTGACCGGCATTTGGTTCATGAAGTTACTAGTCCACAGGCATTTGAAGGATTGAAAATTTCAGGACGTAAACTGTGGCGTGTTAATTCCATATTGGCAGTTCCAGATCATAACGTACCTACAACCGATAGAAGATCGGGGATTGCGGATCCCATTTCTCGATTGCAAGTCGAGACTTTGGATGCGAATTGTTCAGATTTCGGAGTAACGGAATTCAAAATGAATGATATGCGGCAAGGCATCGTTCATGTAATTGGCCCAGAACAGGGTGCAACATTGCCTGGCATGACGGTTGTTTGTGGCGATTCCCATACAAGCACCCATGGAGCATTTGGGGCGTTAGCGCATGGAATCGGCACTTCTGAAGTTGAACATGTTATGGCAACTCAATGCTTGGTTCAAAAGAAATCCAAGTCCATGTCGGTTGCTATTGAGGGTGAACTTTTACCTGGTGTTACTGCAAAAGACATTGCATTGGCTGTAATAGGCAGGATTGGAACCGCTGGTGGAACCGGATTTGCGATAGAGTTTTCCGGAACGGCCGTAGTCGGATTGAGTATGGAAGGGCGTATGACTCTTTGCAACATGGCTATAGAGGCTGGTGCAAGAGCGGGATTGGTTGCTGTCGATCAAACAACAATTGATTACATTAAAGGTCGTCCTTTTGCTCCTAGGGCCGATCAATGGGATGAAGCGGTTAATTATTGGAGAACCTTGCATAGTGATAAGGATTCAACATTTGATTCAGTCGTAACCATTGATGCAAATAGCATCAAGCCTCAAGTGACCTGGGGAACGTCTCCTGAAATGGTTGTTAGTATTGATGATACGGTGCCTGATCCAAAGAACGCGAAAAGTGAAGTGCAAAGGAAAGATTGGGAGAGGGCTTTGCATTACATGGGGTTAGAAGCAAATACGCCTATAGATCAAATTAAGATTGATAAGGTTTTCATTGGGTCATGCACGAACTCCAGAATCGAGGATCTTCGGGAGGCAGCAAAGGTTGTTTCAGGTAGGAAAGTTTCCCCTATTATAAAATTGGCAATGGTCGTACCTGGTTCGGGGTTGGTTAAAGCACAAGCTGAAAAAGAAGGCTTGGATAAAATTTTTATTGAAGCAGGATTTGAATGGCGTGAACCCGGTTGTTCAATGTGCTTGGGAATGAATGCAGATAAGTTGGAGTCGGGTGAGCGATGTGCTTCGACTTCCAATAGAAACTTCGAGGGCCGGCAGGGCCCCGGTGGTCGAACGCATTTGGTAAGCCCCGCGATGGCGGCGGCGGCGGCAGTTGCTGGTCATTTTGTTGATGTAAGAAAACTTATTGGGTGATTTTATGAAGCCATTTACTATTCATTCAGGCCTGGTGGCTCCTCTTGACAGGGCAAACGTCGATACTGATGCAATCATTCCGAAACAGTTTTTAAAGTCCATTAAGCGGACTGGGTTTGGTCCAAATGCTTTTGATGAGTGGCGATACCTTGACAGGGGCGAGCCTGGCATGGATAACAATCTTCGCCCAATCAATCCTGATTTTGTGCTGAATAAAGATCGTTACAAGAACTCTTCTATTCTGCTTGCGAGAGAGAATTTTGGTTGTGGATCAAGTCGTGAACATGCTCCGTGGGCGCTGGAGGATTATGGATTTAGATCCGTAATAGCACCTAGTTTTGCTGATATATTTTTCAACAATTGTTTTAAAAACGGAATATTACCAATTGTCCTTTCTGCTGAAATTGTTGACCGGCTGTTTGTCGAAGTTGATAAGCATATTGGATATAAGCTTGAAATTAATTTAGAGGATCAAATCATTACAACTCCTGATGGACAAGTCTATCAATTTGAAGTTGATGGTTTTCGTAAACATTGTTTGTTAAATGGATTGGACGATATTGGTTTAACTATGCAACATCTAAAGAAAATCCAAATATTCGAAGAAAATCATAAAAAATCCCAGCCTTGGTTATTCAATTAAATAATCCTAACTTTAGTTAATGGAGCAGTAATGAAAATAGCAGTTTTACCCGGTGATGGTATCGGCCCTGAAATAATTCATCAGGCAGTAAAGGTTCTTAACGCATTGAACATTGGAATCGAAATGCAGGAGGCTCCTATCGGGGGCGCTGGCTACGAATCGGATGGCGATCCCTTGCCTAGCAGGACATTGAATTTGGCAAAGGAATCGGACGCCGTTTTGCTTGGGGCTGTGGGGGATTGGAAGTATGATTCATTACCCCGTGAGAGTCGGCCGGAAAGAGGACTTTTACGTATTCGTAAGGAATTGAACTTATTTGCAAATTTACGACCTGCAATTTTATATCCAGAGTTGGCATCTTCATCGACTCTTAAAGCAGAGGTGGTGGCTGGTCTGGATATCATGATTGTTCGAGAACTGACAGGGGATATCTATTTTGGTCAGCCAAGAGGAATTTCTGTTCTCGCAGATGGCCAGCGGGAAGGAATTAATACGATGCGCTATTCGGAGTCAGAAATACGAAGAATTGGCCATGTTGCTTTTAATATTGCAATGAAAAGAAATAAAAAGGTTTGTTCGGTTGATAAGGCTAACGTTCTAGAAACTACCGAACTTTGGCGTCAAGTTATGATCGAGGTGGCAAAGGATTACCCAGAGGTTGAGCTCAGTCACATGTATGTTGATAATGCGGCGATGCAGTTGATTCGTGCGCCTAAGCAATTTGACGTTGTGGTCACGGGGAATATTTTTGGAGACATTCTCTCTGACGAAGCTTCAATGCTTACTGGATCAATTGGGATGCTGCCATCGGCTTCATTGGATTCAAATAACAAGGGAATGTACGAGCCAAGCCACGGATCAGCTCCGGATATAGCCAATAAGGATATAGCCAATCCACTAGCAACAATTCTTTCCGCAGCCATGATGCTAAGGTACACTTTCAATGATGAATTTAACGCAGGTCGTATTGAACTTGCTGTAAAAAAAGCATTGGAGTTAGGATATAGAACAGCTGATATATATACGGCAGGAACTTTGAAAGTGGGTTGTAATGCAATGGGTGATGCTGTCGTGGCCGCATTATGATATTAGATTTGGAACCCTATGAATTGATTGAATTATTAGAGGACCACAGTCGATTCGAATTGGGAATATGGGGAAAATTATGCTAAAGGTTGGTTTTATTGGCTGGAGAGGCATGGTTGGATCAGTCTTGATGCAACGCATGATGGAAGAGAATGATTTTTTGCATATTGAACCTTATTTTTTTTCTACGTCTCAGATTGGCGGGGATTCGCCAGATTTCGGAAAGAAGTCTGGACCTCTGAAAAATGCAAAAAATTTGGATGACCTGAAGCCAATGGATGTAATCCTTTCCTGTCAGGGAGGAGACTATACGAGTGAGATCTTTCCAAAGCTTCGAAACGAAAACTGGAAAGGTCATTGGATAGACGCAGCTTCAACCTTAAGAATGGAAAAAGATGCAGTGATTGTTTTGGATCCAGTCAATATGGATGTGATAAAGCAAGCAATGGTGTCTGGAGTAAATAACTGGATTGGGGGAAATTGCACGGTTTCATTGATGCTGATGGCATTGAATGGTTTATTCAGAGAGAATTTAATCGAATGGGCAACTTCAATGACTTATCAGGCAGCCTCAGGTGCTGGTGCGCAGAACATGCGAGAACTGCTTAAACAAATGGGTACCGTTAATCAGTCTGTCAGTGGATTGTTATCGGATCCAATGTCTGCAATTTTGCAAATTGATAAGACCGTTGCAGATACAATTCGATCTGATGATTTTCCAACCCCCCACTTTGGAGTTCCATTAGCTGGAAGCTTGATTCCATGGATCGATAAAGATCTTGGAAATGGACAAAGCAAAGAGGAGTGGAAGGGTGGTGCTGAAACCAATAAGATTTTAGGGTCTGTTGATCAACCTGTAATAATAGATGGTCTTTGTGTGAGAATAGGTGCGATGCGATGTCATTCACAAGCTCTGACTATAAAGCTTAAGAAGAATTTGCCGTTAGATGAAATAGACTCGATTTTGTCTGAAGCGAATCCATGGTCGGACGTTGTTCCTAATGATAGGGAATCGACAATAAAGAATTTAACACCTGCAGCCGTTACAGGCACCCTTAAAACCCCAGTGGGGAGGCTGAGAAAGATGGCGATGGGAAATGAGTATCTCTCTGCATTTACTGTAGGAGACCAGCTTTTATGGGGTGCGGCAGAACCTTTGAGACGAATGCTAAGGATTTTGACCGAGAGTGAAAGAATCTAAAATATGACATTATTAGGTTAGCTCCCAAATATAATGTGTATTATGAGCTTGCATCTCTAACTATTTGATGTTAATTTAATAAAGCATGTATAAGTTAAAATGAAGGTGAATAGTGCATAAGTATAATTTCAGGCAAATAGCGCTCGCTCTATTTTTGACATTGGTACCATTGCTGGCAAACTCTGCTGGACTTGGTAAATTGAATGTTTTATCAGGATTAGGGGAGCCCCTAAATGCTGAGATAGAGATTTTATCAGCAAGTCCTGATGAGCTGGCTTCATTGAATGCATCGATTGCATCTGAGGAAACCTACGAAGCTCAAGGTATTGAGAGAACGTCTCTGCATGGTTTAATTAAAGCTGATGTCACACAGAAGGCAGGCGGCGTTTCTGTTGTAAAACTTACAACAAGTCAGCCTGTGACAGAGCCCTTTCTGGATATGCTTATTCAAGTTTCTTGGTCAAACGGGCAATTGTTAAGGGAGTATACTGTCCTTCTCGACCCTCCTGGGTATGAAAGTCAAAGCATCAGCAAGCCATCTGTTGAGGGTCCTAAACCGAATTCAGACGAGACAGAGCTTAAATCTGTTAATTCTAGCGATAACGCAAATCAAAATAAAATACCAACTAATGGGAAGATGAATGCGAAGAAGAAGTCGACCCCATCTAAACAAACAGTAGCTTCTGATGGTTCAAATACGCATCGTACGGTAAAAGGTGATTCGCTGAGTTCCATTGCCAAACAAAATCAAGTTGAAGGTGTTAATCTGGATCAAATGCTGGTTGGTTTATACAAAGCCAATAGGGATGCATTTGAATCAAATAATATGAATCGTCTGAAAGTGGGCCAGATAATTCATGTTCCTACTTCAGACGAACTTAAATCCATCTCACAGGAAGATGCGAAACAGGAAGTGAAGGCTCAGTCAGCAGATTGGCAAAGCTATAGAGAAAAATTAGCAGGGTCAGTAGCAACTGCCTCAACTGCACATGAGGATCAGGAAACTAACCAGTCAAAAAGTGGCAAGGTAGTAACACGTGCTGAGGATAAGGCAGCATCAGCCACTTCTGGGCCGCGTGACGTTGTTAAACTTTCTAAGAGCGACTCTACTGCTGCTAAGCCTTCTCAGATTGATGATTCTAACCAGAAGGAGATGCAGAACAAAATAAATGCCCTTCAAGAGGAAATCAGTGCAAAAGAGAATTCATTAAAGGATTCAAACGAAAGAACTGCACTTTTGGAAAAGCAGGTTCAAGATCTGCAAAAACTCATAACGGTTAGAAATCAGGCATTATCAGAATCACAAAAAGAAGCGACAGTAAAACAGCCAGATGTGAATATCCCCGTCCCTCCTCCGGTTGAGCCGCCAGTTCAAGTATCTAAGCCTGAAGTTAAGCAGGAAGTCAAACCACAGAATCCAAAACCAGTAATCAAGCCAGAGCCTCCCAAGAATGAACCAGCTGCAGAGCCAGGAATGCTTGATGGAATAGATCCTCTTCTTTTATCAGGTGCGGGAATAGCAATTACCTTGCTAGCCGGAGGTTGGTTATACTTAAGAAATAAACGCAAGCGGGGCCTGGATAGCCTGGAGCAATCCATCCTTACGTCTGGTGGGTTAAAATCGAATACCGTATTTGGGAATACAATGGGTACGGGTAGCGGTAATACTTCGTTCCTGACTGATTTTACTCAGGTAGGCAGTGGGATGATCGACACTCATGATGTTGACCCAATAGCAGAAGCAGAAGTATACATGGCATATGGGCGGGATAATCAGGCAGAAGAGATACTTAAGGATGCCATATCTAAAGACCCAAAACGATATGAGCTTCATCTGAAGTTGCTTGAAGTTTATGCTGCCAGAAAAGATTCTTCAGCTTTCGAGACCGTTGCGGGTGAATTATATTCAACACTCGGATCCAGTCACCCAATATGGGCAAAAGCTGCTGAAATCGGCCGTAACATGGAACCAAACAATCCTTTGTACCAGGGTGTGAATGCTCCAAGTGAAGTTTCAATAGATAATCAAACGCCAATCTCTGAAAACCCAAGTCAGGATAAAGAGAATGCTGTGATCCTTTCCAGCAAGTTAGAGTCGTCAGACTTTAATGATGCTGAAGTGATGTCAGAAGATCCATTGGGAATGAATGAGGCTGAATCTTTACCACAAATTGCAGATTTTGCTTCAGAGAATTCCGATTTTGGTAACGTTGATAAGCCACTTGATTTTGATTTGAGTGACGCAAATGAGGAGACACTGAACGACTTGCCTAAAGTTCTTGAAGAGAAACCAGCATTACAATTTGATGATGCAAATTCCCTTGATGAACCTAAATTGAATGACGATCAAACTCTTGTTATGGATACGACAAAGTTTGGTGATTCTGAGTCAATGCCTCCGATTCTCGAAGAGTTCAATGATTCCGAGATTAAATTCGAATCAAATGATGAAAAGCCATTTGAAGAAATATCGATGGAATTGCCGGAGATCAATACTGGAAGTGAACAAAATTTACATGAGCCAGTTATTGAAGATAATATTTCAAAGTTCGATCTTGATCTATCGGGTGATCGTGAGCATCTTGATTTGCCGGAATTAAAACTTAGTGAAGAGATAAATGATTCAAATTCAGAGTCTGATTTAATGAATTTTAATCTTCCTGAGTCGGTAGAGAGCTCAGGCGTTGCTGAGGAACATGAAGAATCAATGAGTCCACAATCACTGCTTAAAGCAAAAACGATCGTCAATTTCAATGAGATTGCTGAAAACCCTCTTTTTAAGGATGATTCAACTCAAATAATTAAACCAGCTGAGAATTTGAATACTCTGGACGCGGTTTCTAAAAATGAAGATTTAGATATCATTCATGAGAATTCCAAGTTGCCAACCTCCGTTCCTGAATTGGATCTATCGGGTATTAATTTAGATTTGGCTGCTGAAGATACTTCATTATCCAGTGA
Organism: uncultured Methylophilaceae bacterium; assembly: GCA_903863255.1. GTDB lineage: Bacteria > Pseudomonadota > Gammaproteobacteria > Burkholderiales > Methylophilaceae > CAIPBJ01. The sequence goes on along the minus strand of CAIPBJ010000077.1, from coordinate 58,851 downwards.
AGTTCCAAGTAATAACGAACCATCTGAAGTCGATACCAAGCTAGATCTTGTAGCTGCTTATCTTGATATGGGAGATAAGGAGGGGGCGAAGGAATTGCTTGAAGAGGTCGTTAAAGAAGGTGGGCCACATCAGCGACTTCGTGCCCAAGAGCTTTTAATCGGTTTAGCCTGATTTATTTCAGGTAACACCCGGATATCTGTCTGGCATTTGGGCTTGTCAAAATTATTAAATTTAACCCTTTAATAAAAATCATATATTTAGTTTCGCTTGCAATAATCATTTATAAACTAAGTTATCAGGCTTTGTTGTTAATTCAACTCTCCCTTTTGATAGTGCTATTTATAAATCGTCCAAACCATTTTCTTAAATTACTTTCCCGTTTACGTTGGATTTCAATATTTTTGCTGTTGATCTATTCATTCAATACGCCAGGTGAATACATAAGATTTTGGCCATTTGAAATTTCACCAACTTATGAAGGTATTGAGAATGGTTTAATCCAGCTAATTCGTATAGTAATTGTTCTGTCTGGGTTATCTTTACTCTTAGCTACAACATCAAGGGAAACTTTAATGTCAGGCATCTATAATCTGCTAAAGCCATTGAAATTAATTGGTATCTCACCGGATCGATTTACTGCTAGGTTATGGTTAACTCTACATTATGTAGAAAAGGCCGAAGTAAATGAACGAAATATAAATACATGGTCAGATTTTCTAAAACTTGAACTTGATAATATCCAAATCGAACCGGAAATGAAGAGCATAACATTAAAAATTCAACCATTTACTTATCTGGATTTGATTGCAATGATAGTAATCATTTCGTTGGTAATCCTTTTGTAATTATGAGAATTGCTATAGGAATTGAATACGATGGACTAAACTACCTTGGATGGCAGTCCCAATCCAATGGAAAAGGAATACAGAATGCAATCGAAGGTGCACTTGAGAAAATTGCAGGCCATCCAGTTAAAGTAGTCGCTGCTGGGAGAACCGATACCGGGGTACATGCCCTTTCTCAGGTTGTTCATTTTGATACGACAACCCTAAGGCCTCTAAGTGCCTGGGTAAGGGGTGTCAACGCAAATATGGAATCCAATATCCGAGTTATATGGGCAAAGGAGGTCGACCCTGATTTTCATGCAAGATTTAGTGCAAAAAGTAGAAATTATCAGTATTTGCTTTATAACAATTCGATTCCATCTGCAATTTTAGATGGGAAAGTAGGTTGGTTTCACAAACCCTTGAATGTTGAGCCAATGACTATTGCTGCCCAACATTTGGTTGGAACACATGATTTCAGTGCCTTTCGAGCCTCTGAGTGTCAAGCAAGGTCTCCAAATCGAACCCTATTGCATGCAAGTGTAAAGAAAATAGGCAACTTCATCATTTTTGAATTTTGTGCGAATGCTTTTTTGCATCATCAGGTAAGAAATATGGTTGGTGCATTAATTTATGTAGGAAAAGGTAATTTAATTCCTGATGATGTAAGGGAGTTGCTAAAAAATAGGGATCGAAAATTATCCCCACCTACTTTCTCACCGCACGGCTTATATTTGTGTGGCGTTTCTTATGATAACGCTTGGGGCTTACCTGAAACCATAAGGCATATACCAATTTAGTTAAATGCTTCCTGTATATCAAGCAAATTCAATATTAATATGGTTATTTTTTGTCATATCGAATTTCATGACATGAGCCTTAATTTGAGTTAATCTTGCTTATATAAAAAATGAATTTTAGAGACAATCTGTGAGAACTAGAGTAAAAATTTGTGGTATCACGCGCATAGAAGATGCACTATCTGCAATCAATTCTGGCTGCGATTCACTAGGTTTTGTTTTCTATGAGAAAAGTCCAAGGTATGTCACTATTGAGAAAGCCAAAGAAATTTGTAGACAATTGCCGCCTTTTGTTACTTCAGTAGGATTGTTTGTTAATCCTGACGAAAGCTATGTTAATCAGGCAATAGGAAATGTAGAGTTAAATCTTCTGCAGTTTCATGGTGAAGAGCCACCTCAATTTTGCAGAACATTTGAATTGCCTTATATGAAAGCAATTCGAGTAAAATCGGATACAAATTTGTTACAATACGAGATTGACTATTTTGATGCCAAGGCTCTATTACTCGATTCCTTCTCTGTAGGGGTTCATGGTGGAACAGGTACAACTTTCGATTGGAATATAATACCCTCCAATATTAAAAAACCTATTATTTTGGCTGGTGGATTATCATCAGTCAATGTAGGAGAAGCGATACGCAAGGTTAGACCCTATGCAGTCGACGTAAGCGGGGGTGTGGAATCAACAAAGGGTATTAAGGATCCTGAAAAGATTGAGGCATTTATGCGAGGGGTGAATAATGAATTTATATGATATGCCTGATGAACGTGGTCATTTTGGTCCGTATGGTGGAATATTTGTTGCTGAGACTTTAGTTGAAGCCCTTGAGGAGCTTAGGTTAACCTACGATAAGTATCGTAGAGATCCAGAATTCCTAGCCGAGTTTGCCTATGACCTAAAACATTTCGTGGGACGTCCAAGTCCGATTTATCATGCTAAAAGATGGTCTGATAAATTGGGTGGGGCACAGATCTACCTAAAGCGAGAAGATCTTAATCATACCGGTGCTCATAAGGTTAATAATACTGTGGGTCAAGCCCTGCTTGCAAAACGTATGGGCAAGCCAAGAGTCATTGCAGAGACTGGAGCAGGACAGCATGGTGTTGCTACCGCTACAATAGCTGCAAGGTTGGGTTTAGAATGTGTTGTCTATATGGGATCCGAAGATGTCCAAAGGCAAGCCCCTAACGTATATAGAATGAAATTATTAGGGGCAACGGTCGTGCCTGTAGAAAGTGGGTCAAAGACACTTAAGGATGCATTGAATGAAGCAATGCGGGATTGGGTGACGAATATTTCAAATACTTTCTACATCATCGGTACCGTTGCTGGACCTCATCCGTATCCTATGATGGTTCGAGACTTTCAGGCAGTAATAGGAGTTGAAGCCAAGATTCAAATGCAGGAGATGATCGGTCGTCAACCTGATGCTGTTCTAGCATGTGTTGGCGGAGGTTCAAATGCAATGGGTATTTTTTATCCATACATTAATGAGTCAAATGTTAGACTAATCGGAGTAGAGGCAGCTGGTTTGGGTCTTGAGACTGGAAAGCATGCCGCACCACTTACAGCTAACAGTGCAGTTGGCGTGCTTCATGGAAATCGTACTTATTTAATGCAGGATGAAGACGGACAAATCATTGAAACTCATTCCATCTCTGCTGGGCTTGATTATCCAGGTGTCGGTCCAGAACATGCCTGGCTAAAAGACAGTAAAAGAGCGGAATATGTAGCGATTACCGACGATGAAGCTATGGCTGCTTTTCATAGTCTGTGCCGAACTGAAGGAATCATCCCCGCGTTGGAATCTAGCCATGCTCTAGCCTATGCTGAAAAAATAGCTAAAACTATGAGTCCCGATCAAGTCGTGCTTGTTAATTTGTCTGGTCGTGGCGACAAGGACATAAACACAGTCGCAAAACTATCCAATATTAACCTCAATATTTAATTTATGTCCAGAATAACCACAGTATTCAATACCTTAAGATCGGGAGGTAAGAAGGCCTTGATCCCGTATATCACTGCAGGAGACCCGAATCCCGCACTAACAGTTCCAATCATGCATAAGCTCGTAGAATCAGGGGCTGACATCATCGAGCTTGGGGTTCCATTTTCTGATCCGATGGCGGATGGTCCGGTAATCCAAAGAGCAAGTGAGCGTGCTTTGAAATATAAAGTCGGATTACGAAAAGTGCTTGAGATGGTTAGGGAGTTTCGCGAAAGGGATAATCACACACCTATTGTACTTATGGGGTATGCGAATCCGATTGAGGCGATGGGTCAGGAAAAATTTGCAGAATCTGCAAAGCTAGCAGGCGTGGATGGATTGCTAACAGTGGATTATCCGCCTGAAGAATGCAAGGATTTCGTATCAATTCTGAAATCGCATGAAATTGATCCAATTTTTCTTTTGTCCCCTACGACAGAAGACTCTCGTTTAGACACGATAACTAAGGAGGCTAGCGGATTTGTCTATTATGTCTCCTTAAAAGGTGTTACTGGCGCAGCGAATTTGGATATTAATGAAGTATCAGAACGAGTGAATAATATACGATCAATTACGAATCTACCTATTGGTGTCGGATTTGGTGTCCGGGATCCGGAAACTGCCAAACTCGTTGCCAATATCGCTGATGCAGTCGTTGTCGGTAGCAGAATAGTTCAAGCTATTGAGCAATCTCAAGAAGAAAATATTCTTCAAACAGTTGGTGCGTTAATGTTAGAGTTGCGAGCGGCTATTAATAGTCTATAAGCAATGTTGCTAAAGGATATTCCATGAGCTGGTTACAAAAATTATTACCCCCAAAAATCAAACGTGCCATAGGACCAAGTAAAAAGAACGTTCCAGAAGGGCTTTGGAGCAAATGTCAATCTTGCGAATCCGTTCTTTATCGAACAGATCTTGATTTAAATGCTGAAGTTTGTCCCAAGTGTGGGTTTCATAATCGAATATCAGCCAGGGCGCGGTTGAATTTGTTGTTGGATGAACACGGACGTTCCGAAATAGGTTCCGAAGTTCAACCGATCGATCCCCTAAAGTTCAAAGATAGTAAACGTTACACTGAGCGTATCAAACAATCTCAGCAGGAGGTTGGCGAAACTGATTCGCTAATTGTAATGCAAGGGAGCATGAAATCTGTTCCGGTGGTAATCGCGTCTTTTGAATTCAAATTTATGGGTGGATCGATGGGTTCAGTTGTAGGAGAACGCTTTGTTCGAGGCGTTCAGGCGGCAATTGAAAGTCAGTCTGCGTTTATTTGTATTTCAGCAAGCGGTGGAGCCAGAATGCAAGAGGGTCTTTTTTCACTGATGCAGATGGCTAAGACAAGCGCTGCTTTAACTGCCTTAAGTAAAAAAGGATTGCCATACATTTCAGTACTTACCGATCCAACCATGGGTGGTGTTTCTGCTAGCTTCGCCATGCTTGGGGATATTATTGTGGCAGAACCGCAAGCATTGATCGGCTTTGCTGGGCCAAGAGTCATCGAGCAAACTGTTCGAGAGACGCTTCCTGATGGTTTCCAAAGAGCAGAGTTCCTAGTTGAACATGGAGCTGTAGATATGATTATCGATCGTCGAGAGATGAAAGACAAATTGGCTAATATTCTTACTACGTTGATGCGGCTTCCAATCACAACTTAAATCATCATTCAATCGTGCTCAAATCCAATACCCTGCCACAGTCTTTGGCAGATTGGCTTGTCTATATAGAAGCGCTCCACCCTAAAACTATCGCTATGGGCTTAGAAAGGGTCGAAGTTGTTAGAAGCCGCCTGAATCTTAATCCAGATTTCCCAATTATCACCGTATCAGGGACAAATGGAAAAGGCTCGACCTGCGCCATGCTCGAAAGAATATACCAAATCGCTGGCTATAATGTTGCGTGTTATACATCTCCTCATTTGCTAACTTATAACGAACGAATAAGAATCCACGGCATTGAAATAACTGACTCGGAATTATGTCAATCTTTTGTTGCTGTGGAAAATGCCCGAAAGGAAATCGCCCTAACGTATTTTGAATTCGGGACGTTAGCGGCTATGTGGCATATGATAAAAAAAGGTGTTGATCTCGCAATTCTTGAGGTTGGATTAGGAGGGCGATTAGATGCCGTAAATGTATTCGAACCTGATTGTTCTATAGTAACCAACATTGATATTGATCATGTAGAGTTTTTAGGCAATACACGTGAGAGCATAGGTTATGAAAAAGCAGGAATATTTCGTAAATGCGTTCCGGCAATTTGCGGTGACTATAATCCACCAGTCACATTAATAGACTATGCAAAAAAAATAGAAGCCGAACTTTATGTCATCGGATGCGATTTTCAACCGAAATCAATCGACAAATTTAAATGGGCCTATCAGTCAACTAATGATTCAATTCAGGATCTGCCTATTCCAAAGCTCGAGGGCAGCTTCCAGATAAGTAATGCTTGCTGCGTAATTAAAGCAATCAGTCTAATGCAAGAAAAACTGCCTTTAGGAGAGGAGCATATTGTTAATGGACTCAACTCTGTTGAATTAAAGGGGCGGTTCCAAACGTTATCAACCAATCCAGATGTAATTCTTGATGTTGCGCACAATCCTCACGCAGCCAGAACGTTGTCAGATAATCTAAAAAGAACAACGCCAAAAGGAAAAACAATCGCCGTCTTCTCGATGTTGGCAGATAAGGATATCGGTGCAGTGGTAAAAGCAGTTGGGGAAAACATAGATACTTGGTTCGTATCTGAAAATCATAATCCAAGAAGTGCTAAAGCAGACTTTATGGCTGATATTATAAAAGCTTATTTTCCGTTGAAGAATGTAAAAATATTTAATGAAGTTAGTCTGGCATTTCGACAAGCCTGTTTAGATGCTTGCGAAAATGATAGAATACTCGTGTTCGGGTCTTTCTATACAGTTGCTGAAGTGATGCACCATCATCGCAATATGAACTCCATTCAATAGGATGAAAAAATGCCGCAGGAAAATTCAAAAGCGCAAATGATTGAACAGGAACTTCAGTTCAAAAAGCGAGCTAGAAGAAGACTTGTGGGTGCGATAGCGTTAGTGCTTGCTATGATGATCATATTGCCTTGGGTGGTTGAGGACAGGGCAGACAAGTCACCAAAAGAGGAGATATCCATAAGTATTCCTAGTCAGGAAGCTGGTGATTTCTCATCTAAGGTCGTTCCTTCCAATCCAGATCAGCAAGTGGATAAAAAAGAGGTTGGTGCTTCCCCGCAAAACACATCCAATTCTGCAGTAGAAACTTCTAACGCACCTTCTAATCCCGCAAAACAGCAAGAAGATAAGACTGTAAGTCAGCCAATTAATCGAGAAGCGGATGTTGCTAATAAGCCTTTATCGAATTCACAGCAAAAAATCAAGCCTGAAACAACTCAAAAAATTTCTCAATCTTCGAAAAAGTCAAAACAAACGGAAGAAAAGCCAGCGAACTTAACTGCATTGCCGGATGGTTTTTTTGTTCAAATAGGAGTTTTTACAGATCCAGACAATATTCGGCAGTTGCAGCAAAAATTAATCTCTGCCAGTCTGAAACCGCATACTGAAAAAATAATGACTCCTAAGGGAGAGAAAACCAGATTAAGACTGGGCCCATTTGTTTCTAAACAAGAAGCGGAAAACACGCTCAGCAAAGTGAAGCAAATTGGACTCACAGGTATGGTTCTGAGTAATAAATAATCACTATGACTAGCTTTGATTACATTGTACTTTCAATTGTTGGTTTTTCTGTTCTAGTCAGCATGATGCGAGGATTTGTAAAGGAATTATTATCATTGATCAGTTGGGTAGCTGCCTTTCTCATTGCTAGGTTCTACACGACAGAGCTTGCTCCATTATTGCCCAAAGGCATTCCTTCCGAGGGTTTGCGTTTATTTGCCGCTTTTATTATTTTGTTCTTAAGTACGTTACTTGTGTCGAGTTTATTGTCTATAGCAGTTTCTCAAATTTTTAGAAAGACAGGATTAAATGGCTTGGATCGGTTTCTAGGTGCCATTTTTGGTATTTTAAGAGGATTGCTGATTGTATGTGTGTTAGTTTTCCTAGCTGGACTTACCAGTCTCCCTAAAGAGCCTTTATGGCGTGACGCAATGTTCTCGCCCCCTTTAGAGAAATTGGTAACAAGTGCTTTACAATGGTTACCTGACTCAATATCCAAATATGTGAAATACGATTAGCAGTATTAACCAATTGGTCTATTTAATAAATTTAATTTAATCGTTCTAGTTCTTATAAAAGGTGTTCCTTCATGTGTGGAATTATCGGTATAGTAGGTAAAAATCCCGTTAACCAATTGCTGTATGATGGATTGCTTGTATTGCAACATCGTGGTCAGGATGCCGCTGGAATTGTTACGTGTGATGGAAATACATTTTACATGCACAAAAACAATGGGCTTGTTCAAGATGTTTTTCAAACACGACATATGAGAAGTCTGCACGGTAATTCTGGTATAGCGCACGTTAGATATCCTACTGCAGGTTCATCATCAGCAGCAGAAGCCCAGCCTTTCTACGTAAACTCGCCATTTGGGATTGTATTAGGACATAACGGTAACCTCACCAATTCAGCTCAATTGAAACAAGAAATGTTTCGGCAAGATTTAAGGCACATTAACACTAATTCGGATTCTGAAGTGCTCTTAAACGTATTAGCTCACGAAATAGAACACAATGCCCGTAACGTAGCGCTTAATACCGACATGGTGTTTGATGCTGTGACAGCAGTTCATAAACGTTGCAAGGGAGCGTATGCCGTAGTGGCTATGGTGGCAAATTTTGGATTGCTTGCTTTCAGAGATCCTCATGGAATTCGACCACTTGTTATCGGTAAGCTGGAAAGTGACTTGGGTGTTGAATATGTGGTCGCTTCTGAAAGTGTTGCAATTGATGTATTGGGCTTCAAATTAGTAAGAGACGTGGAGCCTGGTGAAGCGATCTTTATTGATATGGATGGGAATTTCTACTCGAGGCAATGTGCAGAAAATCCTAAATTGACCCCATGTATCTTTGAATATGTATACTTGGCAAGACCCGACTCTGTAATTGATAATGTTTCTGTATATCAAACAAGACTTAATATGGGAGAAAGTCTTGCTAGGAAAATTTCAAGGGAATGGTCGGATTTAAAAATTGATGTTGTAATACCTATACCCGATACAAGCCGGCCAAGTGCGTTGGAACTTGCTAATGCCCTCAATCTTACTTACCGTGAAGGTTTTATAAAAAACCGATATATAGGACGAACATTCATTATGCCAGGGCAGGCATTAAGAAAAAAATCCGTTCGCCAGAAACTCAATCCGATCGGGATGGAATTTAAAGGAAAAAATGTATTGTTAGTGGACGATTCAATCGTTCGAGGAACCACTTCGCAGCAAATAGTCCAGATGGCAAGAGATGCAGGTGCAAATAAGGTTTTCTTTGCTTCGGCCGCGCCACCAGTAAGGTTCCCAAATGTTTATGGAATTGACATGCCTACACGCAACGAGCTACTGGCAACCGGCAGAACGGATGAGGAAATATGTAAGGAAATTGGTGCGGATGCACTTATTTACCAGGATTTAGAATCACTTGTAAAAGCAATCCAGATGAGCAACCCGGAAATTGAGGTTTTTGACTGTTCATGTTTTGATGGTAAATATGTTACAGGTGATATTGACGAAACTTATCTAAATCAAATAGAGAGTGTTCGAGGGGATAATGCAAAAATGCAAAAACCCAAGAACTCGAGTACTCAGCTGGATTTGAACCTTGTAAATGAAAATGAAGAAGTGGCTTGACGAGTTAGTTGTGTTAAGTCTATGATTTGAATGCGCTGATTTGAGTTAATTAACTCAGCTTGCGGGCGCATAAAAAATTCTGCTAAAGCGAGTTGAGAAATAACCCGCGTTAGCTTATGTGCTTGCGGGTTTTTTTTTGCCTCGTTGAAAGTGTGGAATTTTTGAAAGGATTAACATGACAGAGCAATGGAAAGCAGAAACGAAGGCGGTAAGAGGTGGCTCAGAACATACTGAATTTGGAGAGAATTCAGAAGCAATGTTTCTTACTTCTAGCTTTTTGTTTAAAAATGCTGCTCAAGCAGCTGCAAGGTTTGGAGGTAATGAGCCTGGCAACATTTATTCTCGATTCACTAACCCAACAGTAACCATGTTTCAAAATAAACTTGCCTCTTTGGAGGGGGCCGAGTTTTGTGTCGCAACTTCAAGCGGCATGTCCGCAATTTTATCCTGTGTCATGGGTTTGTGTTCATCAGGCGACCATATAGTTGCGTCTAGAAGTATTTTTGGTACTTCAGTGCAACTATTTAGCAATATTCTGAAGCGTTGGGGGCTGGAGACTACATTTGTATCACTGACTGACACTAATGAATGGGAATCCGCGATAAGGAAAAATACAAAATTGTTTTTTGTTGAAACCCCATCCAATCCGTTAACTGAAGTATGTGATATTTCGTTACTTGCGAATATTGCTCATAAGGTTGGAGCTTTGCTGGTCGTAGATAACTGTTTTTGTACTCCAATTTTGCAAAGACCTCTTGAAATGGGAGCCGACATCGTAATCCATTCAGCAACTAAATATATTGACGGTCAAGGTAGGTGTTTAGGTGGTGCTGTGCTGGGGAACAAGAATTTACTTGAACCGGTTTATGCTTTTCTAAGGACAGCAGGCCCTACGATGAGTGCATTTAATGCCTGGGTGTTTCTAAAAGGCTTGGAGACCTTACCTATTCGAATGGAAGCACATTCCAAAAATGCACTTGAGTTGGCTAAATGGCTGGAATTGCAAAAAGGGGTGGCGCGTGTTTATTACCCGGGACTGGAGTCTCATCCTCAGCACGCCCTTGCTTCTAAACAGCAAAAATACGGAGGTGGCATTGTCTCTTTCGAGGTGAAGGGAGGAAAGGATGTCGCATGGCAACTCATCGATTCAACCAGGTTGATCTCAATTACTGCAAATCTTGGGGATGTTAAAACTACCATAACTCATCCTGCAACAACAACGCATAGTCGAGTATCGCCCGAAGCAAGGGCTGAAGCAGGTATTGTCGATGGGTTGGTACGGATTGCTGTTGGATTGGAGAATATTGAGGATCTAAAATTAGACTTGACGATGCTGACTTAAAAACGGGGCGAAAGCCCCGTTTTATTGATGATCGAACTTATTAAAGATCTTTTGCGTTTTTCGCCAGGTATTTTGCTACCCCTTCAGGTGAAGCGTCCATTCCGGATTTTCCTTTTTTCCAACCTGCTGGACAAACTTCGCCATGTTCTTCAAAGAATTGCAATGCATCAACCATTCTCAACATCTCATCGATGTCTCGACCCAATGGTAAATCATTGACGATCTGGTGAACAACAACCCCAGATTTATTTATTAAGAATGATCCACGATAAGCAACACCACCATCAGCTTCAACATCGTATGCTTTGCAAATTTCATGTTTGATATCTGCAACAAGTGGGTATCCAACTTGGCCAATCCCACCTTCATTTATCGGTGTTTTTTTCCAAGCTAGATGCGTGAAGTGAGAGTCTATTGAAACGCCTATAACTTCAACGTCTCGTTTCTTGAATTCTTCAAGTCTATGGTCAAAAGCAATCAATTCGGATGGACACACAAAAGTGAAATCAAGAGGATAGAAGAAAATAACGGCATATTTATTCTTAATATGCTTGGATAACTTGAAATCTTCTTTTATGTTGTTGTTGCCCAAAACGGCAGCAGCCGTAAAATCTGGCGCTGGCTTGCCTACTAATACAGCCATATTATTTCTCCTTAATGGTTGGTAATAATCACATCAATATAATAGCGTAAATATCAGAAATTTTAATATTAAACTTTCGAATTTCTGATCAGGCAATTCGATAGGTGAAAAAATTCACAATTCTTTAAATGAATAAGTAAGCGAAACTTTATTCTAAAACCAGTCTTTATACGCTTATCATGTTAAAATTACGTGATAATTTAAACTATAAAAAGCATGCAATATTATGGATCAGTTCGCTAAAGAAACCTTACCTATAAGTCTTGAAGATGAGATGAGAAGATCTTATCTCGATTACGCAATGAGTGTCATTGTAGGACGCGCTTTGCCTGATGTCCGCGATGGACTCAAGCCAGTTCACAGACGTGTTCTCTATGCAATGCATGAGCTCTCAAATGACTGGAATCGACCTTACAAAAAATCTGCACGTATTGTGGGTGACGTCATCGGTAAATACCACCCGCATGGTGATACAGCCGTTTACGACACTATTGTTCGAATGGCCCAAAATTTCTCGTTACGTTACATGCTTGTTGATGGTCAGGGTAACTTTGGCTCTGTAGATGGCGACAACGCCGCAGCCATGCGTTACACCGAAATCCGTATGTCTAGAATCGCGCATGAACTGCTAGCTGATATCGATAAGGAAACGGTTGATTTCGGACCTAATTATGACGGTTCAGAACACGAACCTTTGATTATGCCTGCAAGGATTCCTAATTTACTTATAAACGGTAGCTCTGGTATTGCGGTTGGAATGGCAACCAATATACCTCCGCATAACCTCAATGAAGTTATTGACGCGTGCTTGGCAGTTCTCGCGAATTCTGAAATTACGATCGATGAGCTGATAGAAATTATCCCGGCGCCCGACTTCCCGACTGCAGGGATAATTTACGGCACAATCGGTGTCAAGGAAGGATACCGGACAGGCCGTGGTCGTGTAGTAATGAGAGGCAGGACTCATTTTGAAGACATGGAAAAAGGCAATAGGCAAGCCTTAATCATTGATGAATTACCTTATCAGGTAAATAAGAAATCATTGATAGAGAAAATCGCAGAATTAGTAAATGATAAAAAGATAGAGGGTATATCGGATTTACGTGATGAATCTGATAAATCTGGGATGCGTGTCGTTATTGAGCTAAAGCGAGGAGAAGTGCCTGAAGTTGTCTTGAACAATCTCTATAAACAAACTCAGCTTCAAGACACCTTTGGCATGAATATGGTGGCATTGCTTGATGGCCAGCCTAAACTCCTAAACTTGAAGCAAATGCTCGAAGCATTCTTGAGGCATCGGAGAGAGGTCATAACCCGCAGGACGGTTTTCGAACTTCGCAAAGCAAGAGACCGCGGACATGTACTTGAAGGATTGGCCGTTGCTTTGGCAAACGTGGATGAAATGATAGCTTTAATTAAGGCGGCGCCGACGCCACCGGATGCCAAACGTGAATTAATGGCAAGGGAATGGAAGTCACCTGTTGTTGAAGAAATGCTTAAACGTGCGGCGATGGAGGCTGCCCGACCTGAAGGACTCTCTCCTGATTTTGGATTAAAACAAAATGGTTACAAATTGTCGGATATACAGGCTCAAGAGATTCTTCAAATGCGATTGCAACGTTTAACGGGTCTTGAACAAGACAAGATAGTTAACGAATACAAAGAAATTATGGATGTGATTGCCGATCTGTTAGATATATTAGCTAAAGCAGAACGAGTTACGGCCATTATTGTTGAAGAACTAACGGGAATTAAACAACAATTTGGCGATAAACGTAGAAGTGAAATTGTTCAGAATGCACAAGATTTGTCTTTAGAGGATTTGATTACCCCACAAGATGTGGTTGTTACCTTGTCGCATACTGGTTACATTAAATCTCAACCCTTGGACGAGTACAGAGCACAAAAGCGAGGTGGCAGAGGTAAGCAAGCAGCGGCAACCAAGGAAGACGATTTCATTGATAAAATGTTCGTGGCAAATACCCATGAATATATACTCTGTTTCTCAAGCAGAGGTCGAGTATATTGGTTAAAGGTTTATGAGGTTCCTCAAGGAAGTCGGGTAAGCAGGGGCAAACCGATCGTTAACTTGTTCCCTCTGGAGGAGGGCGAGAAGATCAATGCAATTATGCCTGTCAAAGAGTTTGATGAAAACCACTTTGTCTTTATGGCAACAGCAGAAGGTACGGTTAAAAAGACAGCCCTAATTGAATTCTCAAACCCTCGTAAATCAGGAATTATTGCTATAAATCTTGACGATGGTGATTACCTTATTGGAGCTGAAATCACTAGTGGCGCAAGTGATATCGTTTTAGTCTCGAATGCAGGCAAGGCTGTTTGGTTTGACGAGGAGGATGTTAGGCCAATGGGTCGAAACACCCGCGGCGTTCGAGGTATGAAATTGCAAGCCAAACAGCAGGTCATCTCGTTACTAATTGCTGCTGATGACAAGCAGACCGTTCTTGTCGCAACTGAGAATGGATTCGGCAAGAGAACCGTTTTGTCTGATTTCCGACATTCGGGAAGGGGAACTCAGGGCGTGAAGGCGATCGCGACAAGTGAAAGAAATGGAGCTGTGGTAGTAGCTCGGTTAGTCAATGATGAAGACGAAATCATGTTGATTACGACTGGTGGGGTGCTGATTAGGACTCGGGTTAAAGAAATCCGTGAACTAGGTCGTGCAACTCAAGGTGTTACATTAATTAATCTGGGTGATGGTGAGAAATTATCCGGATTGGAGAAGGTTGTTGAAACAGATGAGGAAACTGAATAGAGTTCTTAAGGCATGAGTAAAATATATAATTTTTCAGCTGGCCCAGCCGTTTTGCCTAAGGAGGTTTTGGAAGTAGCTAAATCCGAAATGCTTGACTGGCATTCTTCTGGAATGAGCGTAATGGAAATGTCTCATCGCGGAAAAGAGTTCTTTCAAATCATTAACGAAGCCGAGACTGATCTAAGAGATCTGCTAGCAATACCCTCGAATTATAAAGTCCTTTTCTTACAGGGGGGTGCTCATTTGCAATTCTCGATGATTCCACTTAATTTAGCGGGAGAAGCATCTCAAGTGGATTATATCAATACTGGCATATGGTCTAAAAAGGCTATCGATGAAGCAAGTAGATTCTGTAATGTAAACATTGCAGCTTCATCGGAAGATAAGGGTTTTACCTATGTACCAAGCCAAGACCAATGGCGGCTAAATAAGGATGCTTCATATATACATTTCACTTCAAATGAAACGATTGGTGGTGTGGAGTTCTTTTGGACACCCGACGTTGATAATGTTCCGCTGATAGCAGATATGTCCTCGCATATTCTATCCCGGCCTGTGGATGTAAGTAAATTTGGAATAATTTATGCTGGAGCACAGAAGAACATAGGGCCAGCTGGTTTGGCAATTGTGATTATTCGTGAAGACCTGATAGGACATGCTAGGAATAATACCCCAACAATGCTGGACTTCAAGACCCATGCAGATAATGAATCCATGTATAACACACCGCCAACTTTTGGTATTTACATTGCTGGATTGGTCTTTAAATGGTTGAAGAATCTGGGTGGACTCTCTGAAATTGAAAAGATAAATACTAAAAAGGCAAATATCCTCTACAACTATCTGGATGCATCTGACTTTTATTCATCTCCAATTCGAATTGAAGACCGTTCGAGAATGAATATTCCCTTTACGCTTAAAGAGAGTGCTCTTGATGATCTTTTTTTGAAAAGGGCTGAAGCGCATGGCTTATTGCAATTAAAGGGACACAAGCTTGTAGGCGGTATGAGGGCATCACTTTACAATGCTATGCCCATTGAGGGAGTCATCGAACTCGTTAATTTCATGGAAGCTTTTGCTCGTCAGCACGGATAAAAATAAGTGAGCGATTTATTAAAACAATATAGAGACAAAATCGATTCAATTGATAACCAATTGCTGGACTTGGTTAACCAAAGAGCGTCATTTGCAAGGCAAATTGGAAGTTTAAAGGATGACGGAGTAATTTACAGGCCCGAGCGCGAAGCCCAGATTCTTCGCAGACTTGTCGAAATGAATCAAGGTCCTCTTTCATCAGATTCGGTTACTGCGATTTTTCGCTCAGTCATGTCAAATTGCCGCGCGCTTGAGAAAGAGCTCTCCGTCGCCTTTCTTGGCCCCAAGGGAACCTATAGTGAAGAGGCTTCCATTAAGCAGTTTGGCGAAGCAGCTAAAATGGTTGATTGTTTTTCAATAGATGAAGTTTTCCGATCAGTTGAGGTCGGTAATTCCGATTATGGAATCGTTCCAGTTGAGAACTCAACTGAAGGAGCAGTCGGTCGAACATTGGATCTGCTGATGCAAACAAAGCTTCGTGTTTGTGGCGAAGTCAATATTCCAGTGCATCATTTCCTTCTTTCCAAACATGATAATCTTGATGATGTTAAGACTGTGATTGCTCATACGCAATCGCTGGCTCAATGTCACGAGTGGCTGAACAAGAATTTACCGCAAGCTTCTAGAGAGTCATCTATAAGCAACGCTGAAGCAGCATCTATAGTCAACCAAGGTAATAACCATATGGCAGCAATTGCCAGTAATCGTGCAGCTGAGTTATTCGGGTTGAAGGTATTAGCTGAAAACATAGAGGATGACCCAAGAAACACCACTCGTTTTTTAGTACTTTCGAAACACGATGTTGCCCCATCTGGACATGATAAAACATCGTTAATGGTCGCCACAAAGAACGTACCTGGTGCAGTGGTGTCTTTGCTTGAGCCTTTTGCCGAGTATGGAGTTAGCATGACTAAGTTTGAATCTAGACCATCAAAGCTTGGCTTGTGGGAATATGTGTTCTTTATAGATGTTGAGGGACACTTGAAAGATAATAAGCTTTCTAACGCGCTTGCCGTTCTTGAGAATAGGGCATCAATTCTTAAAGTTTTTGGTTCTTATCCAACTGCCGTAAATTAATTATTTTTATTAATTTGGCTTATTAAATGAATATGATGCATCCACAGTTACGAATTCCTCAAATTCATAGGATGACTTTGGATTTCAAAGATAGCTCAATTGAAAGGGAATTTAAGCATCAAAATACAATTAAATCCAAGCAACAAATTCGACTTTTTGTCATGTTCATTATTTGCACCATGTCTTTTTTCTCTATTCTCGATTATTTATATATCCAGAATACCGGATTATCTAATATATCGTATCGCTATATAGCATCAATTTTATTTTTACTGATAGCCTTTACCTTAACTGCTAATAAGTTCTTCATTCAATTCAAAGAATTAATTCTTTTTTCATTAGTGATGTTATGTGCAAATATCTTCTTAATGAGAATGCTTGATATCCCTAGCGAACTAAAGAGTTTCTTTTTCATTGGCATTGTTTTGTTAGGATTGGGTTACCAATGTTTGTCTGTTATACGGTTCCCCTATGCAGTTTCCTTTTCCTTGATTCTCATCATCTTGTTTAATTTTAAATTTCGCGATTTGCCGATATTCAATTTGATGCATGATAATTTTATTTTAGTTGCTACAAGTTTGATTGGAATTGTCACAAGTTATCGTTTGGAAATGAGTAATAGGGTGACTTTTCTAAAAGAAAAGATGGGTGGTTCAAGTTTAACGCGTGCTGCAAAAGCAGTTTTATACGATGACATGATAGGGCTAGCTAATCGAAATCTTCTTTACGACAGAATCGAACAAACAATTTATTATTCTCAACGTCATGAACAAATTTGCGCGGGAATCTTAATTGAAATCGAATCCTTAAATAGGATATATGAACGTTATAATCAGGAATTGCAGGATAAGGTATTAATGGAAACTGCAAAACGATTCAGGGAAGTTTCAAGAGATTCTGACACCCTGGCTTATCTTGGGGATGGGAAATTCTTCATTCTGGCGATAGATGTGAAGAACTATGATGATACCGAGAATTTAGTGTCTAAATTGATAAACCAATTAAAATTGCCGATTAATATTATTGATGACCAACGATTTACCATTTCCAAGATAAGCCTTGGTATCTGTTTATTTCCATATAAGGATGCAACTTCAGTAGACATAGTTTCACGTGCTGAAAGTGAAATGTCTGAAAGATTTGTATAATTCCCATTTTACACATTACTCAAGGGACCTGCTATTAATGTTATGTGACCTCGCCCCCGATTATATTAAATCAATCGCACCGTATTTACCTGGCAAGCCCATAAGTGAACTTGCACGCGAAATCGGTATGGATGCCTCAGCTATAGTCAAATTGGCTTCAAATGAAAATCCACTTGGCATGAGTCCAAAAGCAGAGTCGGCCATTCAAGAGGCGCTGGCGGAAGTGGCAAGATACCCCGATGGAAATTGTTTTCTGTTAAGAGAGGCTATTGTTAAAAAGTTTGGTGTGAAGCCTAATTCCATAATCTTTGGAAATGGATCAAACGATATTCTAGAATTGGCCGCACGTGCTTTCTTATGTAATGGCGTTGAGTCTATATATTCTCAGCATGCATTTGCGGTATATCCTCTAGTTACACAAGCAGTTGGCGCGAGAGGAAATAAAGTCCCGGCAAAAAACTTTGGCCACGATCTGGAAGAAATGGCGAAAGCGGTTAATTCAAGTACTCGAGTTATTTTCATTGCGAATCCCAACAATCCTACTGGGACTTTGCTTGATGGTGATCAAATTTATAGCTTTCTTAAAATCATTCCTCGAAATGTTCTTGTCGTTTTGGATGAGGCATATGATGAATACCTCTCGAATCAAAAAAAATCTGAAGCGATTAATTGGATTGGCGAATTCGAAAATTTGCTTATATCCCGAACTTTCTCGAAGGCTTTTGGATTGGCTGGTTTGAGAATTGGTTTTGGTCTGGCCTCACCTCAAATAATCGATATAATGAATCGGGTAAGGCAGCCTTTCAATGTTAATAGCCTAGCCCAGGCGGCAAGTGCTGCATCATTATTTGATGATTCCTTTGTTGAAAGAAGTCGCGCACTGAATCAAGCGGGGTTGCATCAGATTGAAGAGGGATTGAGAAAATTAAATCTGGATTTTATTCCATCTTCTGGGAATTTTATAAGTTTTAGAGTCGGGAACGCAACTGAAATATACAATGAATTGTTATTGAAAGGTGTCATAGTTAGACCGGTAGCTAATTACGAAATGCCTGATTATTTAAGAGTAAGTATTGGATTGTTCAAAGAAAATGAAAAATTCTTAGATTCGCTCGAAAGCATTGTTAAAACAAAATGAAATAGTGCGATTAATTTTATTCGTATCTAATAAATGATATAGATAATCGTTCTTATCAGGAGTGTTGAGTAATACGATTTATAGACAGTTAATATAAACCAACTACTCTCCGTTTAGACCGAAATCAGTAGAATGTGGGAGTTAAGTTTGAAAATTGCAAATATATTTTATGAATATTCAGTTGATTTATTAAGAACAATTTATAGTCATCGCTTCTCGGATACGGCAATTCTTGATTCAAATAAACATTTCCCATATGCCTCAGATTTCCTAAATAATTGGGTCCAGATAAGAAACGAAGCTCTGGATATTGCAAGGGACTTATCGATAGTGCCACGTTTTCATGAAATCATGCCACAACAGGCAGATATTTCTGATTATGACAAACGTGATTGGCGCATGTTTATTATAAAAGCCTATGGCGTAACTATTCAGGAAAATTCAGTCAGGTGCCCGGTTCTATCAAAGCTGATTAAAGCTCATCCAGAGGTGCTTTCTGCATCGTTTTCATTTCTTGCCCCAGGAAAACACATTCCAATCCATAGGGGGCCTTTCAGAGGCATAACTCGCTATTATCTAGGGTTATCAGTCCCGACAGGTGCAGATGGTTTGCCTGGTACAACCCTTACACTAGATGGTAAGGACTATCGGTTGGGTAACGGCGATGCATTGTTGTGGGATGATACATTTGAACACGAAGTGCGCAATGAAACCAAAGAGGTAAGGATTGCACTTTTACTCGACGTTAAAAGAAAAGGGATGCCCCTTGATATGGAAATATTATCAAGGGCCCTTATCTTAATAGCGGGATTTGCCGTAAAACTAAAGGCTCATCTGTCATAGATTGATTAAAACGAATGAGAGAACTGAACACTCATCATATCAATGGAGCTACTGTAATTACCAATTAATTTATCCTGAAGCGCCGCTGTCAGTGCGGGTGAAGCCGTTTGAATTTCGTTCGTCTTATCCAAACTGGCATCTTTAACAAAGATGTGGGTATATCCAACGTCAATTTTGGATGTCTCACTTAGCTTGTATTGCCCACCAAAGGAAAGCCATATTCGATCGTTGTCCGGAATGCGTGCAGTACGATACAAATCTGAAACTGGACTTTCATCATACGCAACGCCTACTTTCAACTTCAAATTCTCATCGACATGGTAGTTAGCCCCTGCGGACACACGCAAAGTGTTATGCCAGTTTTCGGAATTGGAACTCACAATTGTCCCGCTTGTCCTGATGATGGTTAGATTCTGAAATTTACTCCAATCAGTCCAGCTAAGGTCTCCTAGCAGATCCCATTTTTCGTCCAGCTTAGTAAAAATTGAAATAGAAGCGCTATCTGGGGTCACTAGCTTGGCAGTGACCGGGCCGTTTTGGAAGCTAGCTGCCAAAGGAGCTGGAACATTGTAAAAGCTGGTGGTGCCTTTGAGGGTTTCATGAATCTGTGATCGATATGAGAGACCGATGCGCGTATCGTCAGTTGGTTGGAAGATTACACCTGCATTCCATCCAAATCCCCAGTCATCCCCTTTGGTTCGTGTCGTCCCATCCAGTTTTTGAAAGAGTAATGGATTTGAAGTCAGGGAACCTAATATGGTTCCAAAGTCCACAGCACTTGTCAAATCGGCATCTATTCTCATAGCAGATACACCAAATCCCAAGGAAAGTTTATCGTTCGCTTTATAAGCGATAGAAGGATTGATATTAATGCTGTTTACTTCTGACTTAACTGTTTGGTAGCGTCCAACCCACTGGTCGTTATACTCTGTCTTGAGTCCAAATGGAGTATTGACTCCTATGCCTAAATGGATAGTATCTGTAATCGATTTTGCAAAGTAGAAATTTGGAAGGAAAGTCAGACTGCCGGTATTCCCGCCGTTATCACCAGATTCTGGGAACCCTAACCCTGATCTTGAACCGGTGGAAGAAAAGTTAATGTCTGGATTGATAACGTGCATGCCTAGAACGACTTGGTTGTCAGGTAAAAAGGCCATTCCAGCCGGGTTATAAAATATCGTACTGGCATCTTCGGCACTAGCCGCACTTCCTGCAAAGGCATTGCCTAATCCACTTCCACTTTGTTCAATCAATGCGAAACCCGAAGCGCCAGCATAATTAGATAGACCGATTAAAGTTGTAAACAAAAATATTGAAACATAATCGTACTTTTTCAAAATACACCCCCCCCCTCTATTTGTAATATAACTTTCTGATTCAAATAATATTTCTTCTAATCGGATAGAAAAATCAATTATAGTTATTGAAACTAGTTGAATTAAAAAATTCTTATGATTAATCATGTAATTATGATAATAACTTAAAAACCAATAAACTTTATTAAAAAATAGTCGCATGGATAGAAATTCCTAAGAGTTATAACCTTCGTAAAGTTCGTCTATCACATGCTTATATTTTTCTGTTACAAAGTCCCGCTTTAATTTTAAGGTTGGGGTGAGAAGATTGTTCTCAATCGTCCAAGGTTCGCTCATTAACGCAATTCTTCTGACTTTGGCATAACCTGGGAATGCTTTGATTTGTTTTGCTACACGAGATAATGCGAATGCCCTTGATTGTTGCTGCGATAAATTAAGTGGCCAGTTTTTATCTAAGGATCGGTCTTCTGCAGATAATTGCCAAAGTTCACGATTGACAACAGCCAGCAAGCTAAGATAAGGCTTTCCCTCACCTAAGACCATAACTTGTTCAAATAAGGGATCGTTCAAGATCGCTGCCTCTATATCATTAGGAGGGATTTTCTCTCCATTTGAGAGTACGATTATTTCTTTGATCCTACCAACAATATAGATTCTGCCTTCAGCATCAAATTTGCCAACATCGCCAGTATTAAGCCATTTGTCTTCAGTAAAAATTTGACTCGTTGCTTCTGGGTTGTTCCAATATCCTAACATCACATTGGGTCCTTTTACTTCAATGGAGTTTTGAATGCCTAATCTTACTTTGACTCCTTCAATTGGCAAACCCACGCTCGATGGATGATTGTTGTCTGTTCTATTAACAGAGATAACTGGGCTGGTTTCGGTCAGTCCGTATCCTTGTAGTATATTGATTCCTAACCCTATGAACGTTTTTGATATTTCTGGTGATAATGCGGCGCCCCCGGAAACGGCAATACGTAAATGACCACCGAGAAGTTTTGTGACTTTATCGGCAACTAATTTTTTCAAAATTGGCCATAATAAAAAGCCAGGTCGCCAACGACCTCTTTTTTGTTTGTATTCGAATAAGTTATATCCAGTATCGACTGCGAGCTTAAATAAGAATTTCTTATGGATAGATTGTTTATCCAGTTGCTTTTCAATTCTTGATTTAATTCTTTCAAACACTCTCGGAACCGTAATGATCGCAGTTGGTTTAATCTTTGCAAGATCTTCTTGGAGTTGTTGAATCGATCTTGCGTGGGCAACTCTTTTGCCCCGACCATTATTGGGATGCAATAACCACCCATTCTTTCAAGTGTATGTGAAAGGGGAAGCAGAGAAAGGAGTGTATCACCTTCATTGACATCGTAAGTTTGAACGGATGCCCAAGAGTCATAAAGTAAGTTGTAATGACTTAACATTACCCCTTTAGATTTGCCCATCGTCCCGGATGTATAGACAATAGTTGCTAGTTGATCCTTGCATTTAATTTTATGATGAAATTGATCGCCATGTTCTGGAAGCCATTCATCAATTCCCCTTAGTCGATTGTCATCATCACCTTCAGGTGGGGTTTTAATACAAACAATTCGTTTTAATTCCAGCAATTCGTTTGTCGCTTCGTGAAGAGGATGCCAGTGTTCAGCACTATCAATTAACAGCAGTTTTGCTCCGGAATCCCCAAGCACATGGGCAACATTTTCAGGACGATCAGCAGTATATAAAGGGACTGTTATAAGTCCAAGACCAAGAGCGGCTTGATCAAAAATTACCCATTTGGGACAATTTTTTAGCATTATTGCAACTCTATCACCTTCACGCAGTCCTTCATTAATCATTGCAGATTGCCACCTTGAAATTTCTTGAGTCATTTCGTACCAAGAAATTTCAAGCCAGTCTGAAGAAACGTCATCATAATATTGATAAGCTATTGCATTTGGCGAGCGGTTTGCTCTTTCCTGAAATAAGCCATCTAAGGTAACAGCTACTTCAGGTGTAATAATATCTCGAGTGGTATGCTTCAATTTTATTATAGAGATTTAGAAAAGAGCTATCCTGCATTGCTAACTGATGCCTGTCAACCGGTCTAAATGCTTTTATGCACCGCAGATAAGCCATCATGATAATCATGAGGTTAGTTTCCTTATTTTTGCACTTTGCGAATGTTGTCAGGACGTAGAGAATACCCATCACATCAAATACATTAATTTTGATGTTTTGGTTAAAATTTAATAAGGAGATTTACAATGTGGACTAAACCAGCTGCTACAGAAATGCGTTTTGGCTTTGAAGTGACAATGTACGTTTGCAATCGCTAGGTATCGCTACCACGAACGATCAAAAGATTGTTCGTGGTATTTAACCGTGTATTAATATTGTTTTGATTTAGGAAACTCATGCATATTCATGTTTTAGGTTCTGGTGCTGGCGGCGGATTTCCCCAGTGGAATTGTAATTGTTATAATTGTGATGGTTTAAGAAAAGGCACAATCAAAGCCTCTCGTCGTACACAGTCATCTATATGCGTAAGTGGGGATGGAGTAAACTGGGTATTGTTCAATACCTCTCCGGACGTACTGCAGCAAATTCAAGAATTCCCTCCATTGCAGCCTGGGCGTTCCATTCGCGATACAGGAATCGCTGGAATTGTTCTCATCGATGCGCAAATTGACCATACAACTGGCTTGCTCATGTTACGTGAGGGATCTGTAAAGAAAGAAATATACTGCACAAATATGGTGTACCAGGATCTAACAACGGGTAATCCGCTTTTAAATATTCTGGATTTTTATTGTGGCGTGAATCACCATGAAATCGCTGCCGATGGTGTGACTCAATTTGAGATTGAGGGTGCAAAGAACTTGAAATTTACAGCCGTTGCTCTTAAGAGTGCTGCTCCGCCTTACTCGCCTCATCGAAATGATCCTCATCCGGGTGACACAATCGGTATGCTTATTGAAGATACCTTGAATGGTAAGAAGTGTTTTTATGCTCCAGGATTGTGTGAAATCGAATCCCATTTGCCGGTGCTTATGAATCAGGCAGATTGTATTATGGTTGATGGTACGTTCTGGACAAATACTGAAATGATTGATCTGGGACTGATGACAAAAACAGCCCGCAGTATCGGGCATAACCCACAATCAGGAAAAGATGGAATGATCGAAAAACTAGATCAATTTAATGCAAATCGTAAGATATTGATTCATATCAATAATACCAATCCAATTTTGAGAGAGGATTCTTCCGAGCGGGAAGAGTTATCCCGTCATGGGATCGAAGTTGCTTTCGATGGTATGGATATAATTCTATAGGGAAATGTAAATGAACGCTTTAACATCAAATAATTTGCCATGGTCTAAAGAAGAATTCGAATCAAAACTTCGGGAAAAAGGCCAGGGCTATCATATCTATCATCCTTTTCATGTGATGATGTATGAAGGGAAATTAAACAAGGAGCAGTTGCAATGTTGGGTGGCAAACCGGTTCTACTATCAAATAGGCATACCTCAAAAGGACGCAGCTATACTTTCAAACTGTCCAGATAAGGAAGTTCGAAAACAATGGATAGTCAGAATCACAGACCATGATGGCGTGGACGGTGTAGAAGGCGGGATAGAGGCCTGGATTAAGCTCGGGCAAGCTGTTGGTTTGAGTCGTGAGGATGTCACTTCATTGAAATTTGTTAGTCCAGGTGTTCGTTTCGCGGTTGATGCCTATATTAATTTTGCCAGACAACGTCCTTGGCAAGAATCGGTATGTTCATCGTTAACAGAACTATTTGCGCCTCATATCCATCAACAAAGAATAAGTTCATGGCCTTCAATGTATCCTTGGGTAAAAGAAGAAGGGCTGATTTATTTCAAAAAACGTCTAACAGAAGCTAGGCGAGATGTAGAGCAGGGATTAAGTGTTACTTTGGAATACTTCAGTCAATCCAGGGAAATGCAAGAGAAGGCCCTTGACATCCTCCAGTTCAAACTTGATGTACTTTGGGTAATAGCCGATTCTATAATGTTGGCATGCACAGATATTAAGGTTGATGGTCGTGATTATTTGCGCCAGCCAAAATTTTGAATTCAATAAATTATGAATAATACTGAAATTTATACATTAGCACCTCATTATCGTTTTCAATGGGAAGAAGCGCAGCAGTCTTACGTCATGCTTTTTCCTGAGGGAATGATCAAATTAAATGGCGGTGCGGGTGAAGTTATCCGAAGAGTTGATGGTAAGAGATCCGTAGATGAAATTGTTCATGAATTGAAATTGGCTTTTCCAGATGTTGACGATATCGAGTCTGATGTCGTTGCTATGATTCAATTGGCAGTTGAAAAATCTTGGCTAGTGTTAGCCAATTAAAGGTAGAAAAATGACGCAACAAAATAATGGGGTAGCTGCATCAGTAACTCAAACGCAGCCTTTATGGTTATTGGCAGAAGTGACGTACCGTTGTCCATTGCACTGTGCTTTTTGTTATAACCCAACGGATTATGCCAAACATACAGAAAATGAACTTTCTACTGAGCAATGGATTCAGGCGCTAAGAGATGCACGTAAATTGGGAGCTATTCAATTGGGCATCTCTGGTGGGGAGCCATTGTTACGAGATGATATTGAAGATATTGTTATTGAAGCGCGTAAATTAGGTTATTACAGCAATCTTATTACTTCGGGTGTGGGATTAACCGAAAAAAGAATAAAAGCTTTTAAAGATGGCGGATTAGATCATATCCAACTTTCAATGCATGATATTACTGAAGAGATAAATAACTTTATTACGAATACAAAAACATTTGAACTTAAGAAAAAAGTTGCAGCCATGATTAAGGATCACGGCTACCCAATGGTCTTAAATGTAGTTATTCACCGTTACAATATAGGTCATATTAAAGAAATATTAGAAATGGCAGAATCATTAGGGGCCGATTTTGTTGAGTTGGCGAATACCCAATACTACGGATGGTCGCTGATCAACAGAAGCCAATTAATGCCTACAAAAGAGCAGATTGAATTCGCTGAAAAAGTAACCAATGAGTTCCGCTCTAGAGTTGGAAGTAAAATGAAAATATTCTTTGTTGTGCCTGATTATTTTTCTGAACGGCCAAAGAAATGCATGAACGGCTGGGGCGAAGTTTTTATGATTGTGACTGCAAATGGCGATGTGCTTCCATGCCACTCAGCCAGAGTTTTACCAGGAATGGAGTTTCCGAATATAAAACAGCATGGTCTAGAATGGGCATGGAAAGATTCGCCCACGTTTAATAAATACCGTGGGGACAAATGGATGAAGGAGCCATGCCAGACTTGCCCTGAGAAGGAAAAGGATCTTGCCGGCTGTCGGTGTCAGGCTTTTCTTTTAACTGGGGACGCGGAAGCGGCTGATCCCGTCTGTTCGTTGTCACCTAATCATCATGTGATTTTACAAGCCATAGAAGACGCTAAAAATCCCAAACTCCAATCTCAACCCATACACTTTAGAACCGATAAGAATTCTAAGAAGTTCGTTGAAGGGGATCTAAAGGAACTTGTTAAAGAGTTTCACGCATTACCTTAGTTCTATATACTGATTACCATGGATGATAGACCCATTGGGTTAATGTGGTTTTATCATCCAATCAGGACTTTCGTAAACTGATCGTTCCCAATATATGATTAAAGTATCCCATGAAAACAAGATCCACCTTCTTTATTTCCCTAGTACTGGCAAGTTTGGCCGCGTTAGCCCCATTTGCTATAGATACCTATCTTCCTGCTTTTCCATCACTTGCTAAGGCACTAGGTGGGACCAATCTGGAATTGCAACAGAGTCTTACAGCCTATCTGTTTCCTTATGCAATCATGACGTTATGGCATGGTGCAATTTCAGACTCAATCGGTCGTTTATCCACTCTTCGTTGGGGTTTGGGTGTTTTTGCGGTGGCTTCGCTCGGATGTGCGTTTTCTACTAATGTTGAGACGTTGTGGTTTTTTCGAGCGATTCAAGGTATTTCAGGTGGGGCTGGGAATGTCGTTGCAAGGGCAATGGTTAGAGATTTGTTCGAAGGAGTCACCGCGCAACGGGTAATGGCTCAAGTACAGATGATTTTTGGGTTGGCCCCAGCTGTTGCTCCAATGATTGGCGGGGTATTATTGGGAATTCACTGGCAGGCAATTTTTATATTTCTTTTTCTATATTCATCTCTAACACTGATTTTTTCCCAGATTTACCTTCCAGAAACTGTTCCCAAGGAAAAAAGGATAGTACTTTCAGCAAAGAATGTGCTGAGTAGTTACAAATCTGTTTTTGGAGATATCGAATTCCTTAAACTGACGATTGCCATTGGGGCTAATTTTGCTGGTTTTTTTGTCTATGTTTTAGCATCGCCAGTATTTCTATTGGAGCATTTGCATTTGAATCAGAATCAGTTTGGTTTTATGTTTGTTCCTACAGTATGTGGCATGGTTACCGGGTCTTATCTGGCCAGGCACTCTGCAGGACAATATGAACCTTATAAGGTTGTTCGTTTTGGTTACGGTTGGATGACTCTTGCTGTGGTATCAAATTTGTCCATTTGTCTTCTCTTTAAGCCCAATCCATTCCTTAATATTGCCCCAATTGCTTTTTATAATATCGGGATGGCTATGGTACTTCCAATATTATCTATCGCCGCTCTTGATAGAATTCCACGATTAAGAGGAACCGCTGCATCAGGGCAGGCGTTTATTCAAATGCTGCTTTCTACGGTTTCAGCTGGGATTGTTATTCCCCTGATTTGGCATCATATTTCTGGATTGGCGCTAGGTATGTTTGGGTATCTTATTTTAGGTTTATTTGCAGTCAGTCGCAGCTCAATCTGGAAAAAGCCTTCCTGAATAATTTTTGAATTAAACTTATTTTAAGTATATTTAATTTATGCCGATAGTAATCTCATAATGTATTCAATATGAGAGAACTAAAATGATTACAAGCCGCGAACATACTGCATTGAGTGCTTACCTTAAGTTATTAAGGAATAAGGGTGTTGATCGTTATAACCTTAGACAAAGGGAAGTATGCATTCTTAAACTGATCCCTTTTATAAATGAAATTGAAAGCGATGGAGCAGAATATAGGTCTGCGGTCGATGACTTTCTAATCATTCTAGACCCATCTGAACGCTCAGCTTACTTATCAATCGTGAGGGAGTATTTTCCTTTCTGGATGGACGATATCAAGGCAATTGCCGCATTGAATGCTGATAAAGCATACGAATCGATACCATATGAATGGATGCCATTAAAGGCCGATTTAAACAAATTATGGTCAATGTTGGATCAGGATATTCTTACTTCTCAAGAAAAATTACCTGTTGATACATATGAGAAGGCTTTGAGAGCGTACGGTACTGATGAATGTTCTATAGATACAAGTCTAAAATTAGTTAAATTGCTGATGCTGCGTCTTCGTGATGCCCCTCACAAGGAACCTAAAGTCTATAGAAAGGCAGTAGATTCAAACTTGCCTTTCTTTACAGTTGTGGAGACACACCATATGTTTCTTAAGGTAGGCCGTGAGTTTTACTATTTCTGGAAGGGTGACAAAGTATCTGATAAGACAACCAGGAGGGAAGCTGTTTTCGCATGATTTACACACGATCAGGAGGGGTTAACCTCCTTTTATGAATATCCTATTAATTGATTACTCAATTAATAGGTCACGTTTTCCAGATGCACCATTCATGGCATCAGCATCAGGCAAAGGTTCTTTTCTTGAACTGATAACAGGCCAAATCTGAGCCAGACGCGCATTAAGCTCAATATATTCCTGCTGGTCAGCTGGCACATCATCTTCAGCAAAGATCGCTTCTGCAGGGCACTCAGCAACACAAAGCGTACAATCTATGCATTCATCTGGATTGATAGCAAGAAAATTAGGGCCTTCTACAAAACAATCTACCGGACATACATCAACGCAGTCTGTATATTTGCATTGTATGCAGTTCTCAGTTACGACATAAGTCATTTTATTTTCCTCTTTTTGCGATGTTTCAATCTATTGATTTAAGATCGAACTATATTTTAATCGATTTTTTGAAAGATTAGAAATCGTTAGATTATCATTCCGGCACCAACGGTATTATTTGTAGTTTCATCTATGATGATAAATGCCCCGGTGGCGCGGTTAACACGATAACTGTCAACCATTAGGGGTTGGGCCAACTTGAAGCTGACTTTTGCTATGTCATTCATATTCAGGCCTTCGGTTGGTATCTTTTCTAAACTGTTTACGTC
The DNA here is from genome assembly GCA_903863255.1 of uncultured Methylophilaceae bacterium. Taxonomy (GTDB): domain Bacteria; phylum Pseudomonadota; class Gammaproteobacteria; order Burkholderiales; family Methylophilaceae; genus CAIPBJ01. The sequence continues at coordinate 29,800 of CAIPBJ010000077.1, read as the reverse complement.
AACCTTATAGCTAATCTCGGCAATTTTTGCTTTGGATTCCCTAGTAGTATGACGAATAACATAGGTCCTAGCAGTAGAAAGCGGTGTTTCAGAAAGCCAACATACCATGGCAGTGATTTGTTTAACTGGGTCCGAGAATTGACCAGTTTTAACTATCATGTCTCCCCTGGATATATCGATTTCATCTTCCAGTAATAACGTTACAGATTCTTCTGTTATTGCTTCAGATAATTCTTGGGTTCCTAGCTTAATTGATTTAATTCTTGAATTAATCCCGTTTGGCAATACTGTCACATTATCACCAATGGATATGAACCCAGATTCGACTTTACCCATGAAGCCTCTAAAATCATGAAGTTCGGGGTCGTCTGAGGCATGAGGACGGCAAACGAATTGAACCGGAAAGCGGAAATGTTCATTTATCTCAGAATGTGCAGCGGGTGCCATTTCTAATAATTCGAGCAAAGTAGGACCTTCATACCATGGAATGGATTCACCACGATCCACCAACATGTCACCATTTAGTGCGGAAAGGGGAACGAACTTAATGTCTCTTCCTGAATGTTGAAGTCCAATCTGCTCTGCAAACACCAAATAATCGGATTTAATTTTTTCGAACGTGGCCTGATCGTAATTTATCAAGTCCATTTTATTAACTGCGACGACTATATGGGGTATCCCTACAAGGTGGGCAAGATAACTGTGCCTTCTCGTCTGCGTAAGCACACCCTTTCTGGCGTCAATCAGTATTATCGCGAGATTAGCTGTGGATGCAGCTGTTACCATGTTCCTTGTGTATTGTTCATGTCCAGGCGCATCTGCAATAATATATTTTCTTGTCCCCGTACTAAAGTAGCGGTATGCGACATCAATTGTAATGCCTTGCTCTCTCTCAGCTTGAAGCCCATCAGTAAGTAAAGAAAGGTCAACCGCATCTAATCCTCTCTTTTTCGAAGTGCGTTCCATTTGGTTCAGCGTGTCAGCCAATATGGTTTTTGTATCAAAAAGAAGACGTCCGATTAGGGTACTCTTGCCATCATCGACACTTCCACAAGTCATGAATCTTAGCAAACTGTCATTTTGTTTTGCATTTACACTATTCATCAGAAATAGCCTTCTTTTTTCCGTTGTTCCATAGAGGCATCGGATGTTTGATCATCCAATCTTGTCGCGCCACGCTCAGTGATGGTTGTGGTAGCAGTTTCCAGCACTATTTTTCCAACTGTATCCGCGTCGCTTTCTACTGGTGCAGTACAAGTTATGTCTCCAACAGTTCTAAATCGAACTAATATTTCTTCGATTAACTCACCAGGTTTTGCTGGTGTAATATCTGTGACTGGCATCATCCCACCGCTGCGTCTAACGATTTGGCGCTTATGGGCAAAATAGATACTTGGTAAACCCAAATTTTCTCGTTCTATATACTGCCAAACGTCCATCTCAGTCCAGTTTGATATTGGGAAGGCGCGAATATTTTCACCTTTATGCGTCCGTGCGTTATAAAGATTCCATAATTCAGGCCTCTGGTTTTTTGGATCCCATTGACCAAACTCGTCCCTGAAGCTCATGATTCTTTCCTTTGCACGAGCTTTTTCTTCATCCCGTCGAGCACCACCTATACAACAGTCAAATCCAAATTCCTCGATAGCCTCAATTAAGGTCACAGATTGATGCTTATTTCTAGATTCATCCACTGATTTTAAAACGACGGTTCCGCGTTTCATGGAGTCTTCAACGGATCGAACAATCAATCGTTCACCCAATTCTTGTGCCCGTTGGTCTCGAAAATCAATTACTTCCTTGTAGTTATGTCCAGTATCGATGTGCATCAAAGGAAAAGGGAAACGACCAGGCCGGAAAGCTTTTTCTGCTAATCTAAGTAGACAAAGCGAATCCTTACCACCCGAAAAGAGCAACACTGGGTTGGAACACTGACCAGCTACCTCTCTTAAAATATGTATAGCTTCTGACTCTAACCAATCCAAGTGGCTTAATGTTTGTTTGTTTTGTGTAGTCATAAATAGTTTTACTGTCCCACTCTCAAATTAAAATCAGATTTAAAATAATAATTGTAAATTGTATTTCATTGACTAGGGGTTTAAGTTTTGCTTGACGTGTAATCCGCATTCTTTACCGTTTTCATCTTCCCACCACCAACGCCCAGCCCTAATGTCTTCCCCCATGGCGATAGCTCGAGTGCAGGGTGCACAACCAATACTTGGATAGAATTCATCATGCAACTTGTTGTAAGGTACGGAATGGATTCGAATGTAACCCCATATTTCCTTTTCGGTCCAATCGCTTAGCGGGTTTAGTTTTTCAAGTTTGTTTGAAGAGTCATATTCACGAAATGGCAAATCGCTTCTTGTTTTAGATTGTTCAGCACGCATCCCGGTGATCCATGCCTGTTTTGAAGCCAGGGCCCGAGTAAGTGGCTCAACTTTCCGAATAAAACAACATGCCTTTCTTAGATCTGTGCTTTGATAAAATGCATTGATCCCATTTGTATTGACGTAATCCTCTACTTTTTCAAAGTTTGGAAAGTATATTTTGAACTTTTTCTGATAATGGGATTCTGCTTCGGTTATCAAATCGTAAGTCTCTTTAGGCAAACGACCTGTATCAAGTGAGAAAATCTCGATCGGAAGACTTCCTCTTGAGATAATATCTGTTAAAACCATATCTTCCGCACCAAGGCTATTGGCAAAAGTTACATTTGGAAATTCAACAACAGCCTGCTTTAAAAACAATGAGGTTTTCTCAGTTTTTCTCAGTATGGATTGCCTTAATTCTTCGGTTAAGGTTGGCAAGGTCGCCGGATTCGATGCTTTATTGTTTATGATGGATACTTCGATACTCATGATAAGTTAACCTTGACGATCAATCCTTCTCCAAACGGGTTGTGTAATGTCCACCGCCCCTTGGTAAGGCTCACTAAAATCGTTCAAACTGGCCAGCGCATCTGCTGCAGACCGATCATTTCTTATTAAGTAACTATCGAAACCACATCGCTTCAAGAAATAAAGTTGGTCTCTTAAGACATCTCCAAATGCTCGCAATTCGTTTTTAAATCCATATCGGGACCTTAAAAGATTTCCGATTGTGAATATTCTGCCATCAGCGAATCGTTCAACATGAACCCCAATTACTGGCAGCTTATTGATATCACTAATTGAACAGGAGAGTGATTCAACCAATTCGTGAGTTTCCAGCCAAACGCCAATTTCACCTTTAGAAACCCGATTGGAAAGTTCTTGTTTTTTTAATGTCCATAAGGGTAGGGGTAGCAATACTTTTCCTTCAGGAGGAATCTCAACGGACTCAATCTGACTATTTGTATGCGTGTTTTCACCAGTCAATTTAAAAAGGACGACTTTTCCAGCCTGTTTTCTTACTTTTTCATCAGGCGGTGGTGGAAGTTTAACTAAAGTCCACTCATCATCAACGACTTTGCCATTCGCAATAAGATTAGACATTTGTCGTTTCCTTTGCGTAAACATGATTCTTGAAAGGTGCAATTCCAATACGTCGAACAGTTTCGATAAAGAGCTCATCTTGTTCACGTTCTTTAATGTAAACGTCAATAATTCGACTTACAACACCAGGCATTTCTTCAGCGGAAAAAGATGGACCAATCACTGTTCCGATACTTGCATCATTACCCTGTTTCCCACCTATCGTCACTTGGTACCATTCAGAACCATCCTTATCCACTCCCAGAATGCCTATATGACCAACATGATGATGACCGCACGCGTTCATGCATCCTGATATGTTCAATTCAATGTCTCCAATATCATAGAGATAGTCGAGATTATCAAACTGAATCTGAATGGCTTCAGCGATTGGGATGCTTTTAGCGTTTGCAAGTGAGCAGAAGTCCCCACCAGGACAGCATATGATATCGGTAAGCAAACCGATATTGGGTGTTGCCAATCCAACTGCACGAGCTTGCTCCCATAGAGGGAATAAATCAGATAACTTTACATCAGCCAGAATCAGATTCTGCTCATGAGATACGCGAATTTCGCCAAAACTGTATTTGTCTGACAAATCAGCTACCACTGACATTTGTTCAGAGGTGGCGTCGCCTGGAGCCTTGCCATGGGGTTTAAGGGATAATGTGACTGCTCGATACCCGCTTTTCTTATGAGGATGAACACACCGCTTAACCCAAGCACTAAATGCTGGGTTATTGTTAAATGAATTTTCAAACGCCTCGCATGAGTCTTGAAGGTTCTCATAAGGCATTTCGTCAAAATACTTCGAAACTCTTAGCAATTCAGATTCCGAAATCGTGTTTGGACTGTCCTTAATATGTTGCCATTCCGATTCTACTTGGCTGCGAAATTCTTCTATACCAAGCGCTTTTACTAAAATCTTTATGCGGGCTTTATAAGCATTATCCCGTCTTCCGTGGAGGTTATAAACTCGAATGATTGCCTCGCAATATGTCAGTACGTTTTGCCATTCCAAATGTTCACGTATAACTGTTCCCAGAATCGGCGTTCTTCCAAGTCCTCCTCCTACCCAAACCCTAATAGCAGTTTTATTGGAGTTGTCTTTGTAGAATTCCAGGCCAATATCATGAGCTTGAACGATTGCGCGGTCGTTTATCGTTCCAGAAACTGCAATCTTGAACTTGCGAGGTAACAACGCAAATTCAGGATGAAACGTGCTCCACTGACGAATGATTTCGGCGATTGCGCGAGGGTCGATAATCTCATCTGGGGCAACACCAGCAAACTGGTCCGTCGTAATGTTTCGAATACAATTACCTGACGTCTGTATTGCGTGCATTTCAACCGTCGCAAGCTCTGAAAGAATGTCCGGGGTGTCTTCTAATTTTGGCCAGTTGAGTTGAAGGTTCTGTCGAGTACTGAAATGGCCGTATCCTTTGTCAAAGCGCTTTGAGATCTCTGCAAGTTTCCTCAATTGTTTTGAAGAGAGCATCCCGTATGGGATAGCAATACGGAGCATTGGAGCGTGTCTTTGAATGTATAGGCCATTTTGAAGTCGAAGCGGTCTGAATTCATCATCGCTAAGTTCGCCTGCTAAATACCTGCGAGTCTGATCTCTGTATTGAGCAACACGCTGATTTACTATTTTTTGGTCAATTGCGTCGTATTTATACATAAATTAAATTTCTAAATGAGGCATTATTTTAATGTAAAACTAACTTAAAGCCCACATAAATCAATATGGCAGAGAGTGCAATTCTAACCCAGTGTTCCGAAACTTTAGAACTGAGATGACTTCCTAGATAGATGCCTGGAATTGATCCAATCAATAGCGTCCCCAATAACCCATAATTTATGGTGCCGAGTGCCGCATGTTCCAACCCTGCCACCATCGTCAATGGAACTGCGTGAGCAATGTCGCTGCCGATGATGGTTGTAATTTTTTTATGTGGATAGATCATGATTAAAGCCGTCACTCCAAGTGCTCCTGCGCCTACAGATGTCAAGGTGACTAAAGCTCCAAGAATCGCGCCCAGCAAGATTGTTGACAACCCTACGTAACGGTCACTGATCCATTGATCATTTTTTAAAGACGCTATCAATCTGTTCCTGAGCAAAACCGCAACCGATGTTATTACTAGTGCAATACCTAACCAGAATTTGATCGTATCGATTGCGTGGCTGGAGTCTATGTCTATATTTTTCAAATACAGTATGGTGCAAACTGAAGCTGGAATGCTGCCAAAGGCTAGCAATTTCACGATTTTCCAGTCAATATTGCCTAATTTGCCATGCGCGAATATCCCTACGGATTTAGTAATGGATGCATATAACAAATCAGTACCTACTGCAAAAGTAGGTTTAATATGGAAAATCAGCAAGAGTATCGGCGTCATCAGTGATCCGCCACCAACACCAGTAAGTCCCACAAGTCCACCAACAATAAATCCAGCAATGATGTATCCGAATTCCACGAGGAGTATCCGATAAAATTAGAGTTTCACAATATAACAGCAAATAACGTTGCATTTAAGAATATGTTATTCTATGTATATATTAATTAGTTATAAAACGGGGCGGGTGTATGAAGTTTCATCAATTGCGTTATGTTCATGAGGTAGCTAAGCAAGGGCTCAACATTTCTCAAGCTGCAGAGGTGCTTCACACTTCGCAGCCAGGTGTCAGTAAACAAATCCAGCTTTTAGAAGAAGAGTTGAAGCTTCAAATTTTCTTAAGAAATGGAAAACGTCTAGTTGGTGTAACGGCACCAGGTCAAATGATATTGGACTTGGCTGATAAAGTAATGAGGGAAATTGAAAATATAAAACGGGTTGGCGATGATTTTACGTTGGAGGATACAGGGACGCTCACAATTGCAACGACTCATACGCAAGCCAGATATCGCTTGCCTACGGCGGTAAAATCATTTGTGGATCATTTCCCTAAAGTTAAATTGACAATCCATCAGGGCAACCCGACTCAAGTAGCTGAGCAGGTTGAAAGCGGTGAAGCGGATATTGGCATTGCAACAGAATCGATTAGCAGTTTTGATAAACTACTTTGCTTACCTGCTTATCAATGGAATCGTTGTGTCGTCGTCCCCCCTGGGCATCCATTATTGGAACAGCTTCCACTCACACTTAAGAAGATAGCTGAATTTCCATTGGTTACCTACGATTTCGGATTTACAGGAGGGTCATTGGTTAGCAAGGTATTCAATGATCAACACATTGAGCCAAATGTGGTTTTGACGGCCATTGATGCTGACGTCATTAAGACTTATGTGGGCCTGGGTTTAGGCATCGGGTTGCTAGCAAATATGGCTTATGACAAGGATCGAGATTCGAACTTGGTCGCTTTGGATGTAAGCCATCTCTTTCCAGAGAGTACAACGTATGTTGGTATTAGAAAGGATGCCTATCTTAGGGGATTTGTTTACGAATTTATTCGACTTCTTGCGCCGGCATATGACAAAAAGGCTGTAAAACAGGCCTTAAGCAACAGTGGTGAATGATTAACTCAATAGAATCACAATTTTAAAAATGCCTTTAATAAAGCTATCTTAAATAAGCAATTGAGAAATTCGCAACTACATTCATTAACTTTCACTAATACGGTCAAAAGAATGATTAAAATTTTATTTTTTGTACTAGGGTTATTTATGGTTGCTCATGCCCATGCGGCAACTGAAATGCCACCAGTAGATGAGAACGTTGCACTTTATGAGGTTCCAGTTGAGCCAGGCGTGACTTATGAGGATGTTATCTTGAGTCTTAAAGTGGTTTCTGAAGGAATGAATTTTGTTAATCCAGCCAATTTTCCGATAGCGGATCATTTAAAAGCCAGGGACCAGGATCCCAAAGGGATTCTTGAAGTAAGAGCTTTCTGCAATCTAAGTCTGGGTGCTGACATTTTCCTGGATCACCCTGAGTTCGTTGTTTTTGCGCCCTGCAGAATCGGAATTTACCAAAGAAACGGTCAGTTGTATTTAGCATTAGATAGGCCAACGTATGACTTGAAAAGCATCAAGAATCCAACACAAAGAGCCCAAAATGCGGCAAAAATTCTGGAACAATCGTTAATGAAAATTATTGATAAGGCAAGGAGAGGTGAAATTTGATTCTATGGGTTCGTGGATTCCAGTTATGGATGACAACTGCTTCGCCCTCTAGGGCAGGTTTATTCGTGCTATTTGATAAGTGACTCAATCCTTAATCAGGTTAGGTTGCTTTAGTATCGAATTCATTGCTATAAACCGACCTGGAATCACTCAAATTGATGGAGTTTAGTCAAGCTTGATAAAAATATTAAATACAGGGGTATCTGATCAAACGATATCTAAATCGAGATTTGTAGCCGTCGCTCAATATTGTGATTATGAAAATGACGCGATCTCTTTTTTGCGAAATCAAGCCAAGGAACATAAAACCGCGACCCATTTAGCCTACGCGTATAGGATTTTGACCGAAGACGGAATTGCTCAGAGGTTTTCTGATGCCGGTGAACCATCCGGTACTGCTGGCAAACCAATATTGCAACTTATTGAAGGCCGTGATCTGATAAACCTCTGCGTCTGCGTGATTCGATATTATGGAGGAATTAACCTTGGAACGGGAGGATTATCAAGGGCTTACGGCGGAACAGCTAAGGCAGCAATCGAAAATGCACAAACTGGACCTTATGTAAAAATGGCAGAAATCGCTTTTGAAGTAGATTATAAGATGTTCGATGGTTTCATTCGAGATGTCTTACTTCTAAAAGGGACGATCTTGAACAAAAGTTTTAATAATCGAATCACAGTGACAGTCTTACTGCCTGAAATAGAGTTACCTAATTTAATAAGTAAATACAATTAGTCATTGAAAAGTAGAATTTCTCCTTTGCCATCATTTGCAATGTCCCCCGCGTATTTTCTAACGCGGTCCTTTTTGATCTTGGCGAACTTGGTTGGAAGGGGTTCAAACGATTTGAACAGCAGTTTGAGAAACGGAAGCGTGATGGATCCACAATCATTTATTGTTGGATGAAGTTTAGGCGGCTTAAATAAAAGAACAGTTCCTCTGCGCATTGAGAAGCCAATGTGTTCTCCTACATTTCCTAGGACACCGATGGTACCTGCCAACATTCTGGAAGCGCAGTAATTGCCTGCGTCCCCCTCAATTAATATGACACCTCGTCTCATTTGGTCTCCAACACGGTCCCCTGCGTTCCCGCTAACGATGACAGTGCCTCCTTTCATTCCTTTTCGGTCACCAAAATAAGCCGCGCCAAGAAAGTCCCCTGCATTTCCATTTATGGAAATTAATCCGGCCGACATTCCGCTAGCAGCAAATGTTCCTGCATTGCCGTGAACGAAGATTTCACCATTTTTCATCTGGAACCCGAGACATGCACCGACATCGCCATAAACACTTATTCGACCTGACTGCATGTTTTTACCTATAAAATCAGATTTTGATGAACAATTAGAGAAGACAATATCATTGGAATCGTTGCCTGTTATATCAAAAATCTGACCCGTCGGAATGCGAAGTTTGCCAAACTCAAGATGAATTAACCGTATCTCCTCAATTGTTTTGCCATGAAGTTGATCCGGCGTCAAAGGACTTAGGTCAATACGTTGTTCTAGTTTCTGATTCAAAGTAAAAGTAAGGGGATTCATACTTTAACTCCTTGCATGATTTCATGTAATTTAAAATGAAACTGACCGAGTTTCCCCCCATAATTCCCAGCAGAAATACGTCTGATTCCATTTTCTTTTCCCAACCTGCATGCTGCTTGAATACCGCTGCACATCGCTAATCGAATGTCCGAATCAGTAAGCCCATCAATCACGATTTCCATCACGGATTCAATTTCCATTGATAATTCTGACTTGGTAATCCCCTTTAAAGTAGGACAAAACGCATCATTTGTTGAGGCAATTAACGTCTTGTATTTGGATCCAACCTTCGAACCAGACCTAACCACGCCACCAGGGAATGGCATAATGACGTTAGGAATTTTCTTCATGGATTCAATCGCCGCTTCACAGGCAGCTAATGCCTGGTGTTGCGACTCAGCCAGTATAAGGAAATTGCCTCCTCCTACTGCCCTGACCATTCCAGTCGTCTCTTCAGTTAAGAACTCTCCATCCATAACCGGTATGCGCCAAAAACGTTTACCATCAATTTTCTTTGAAATTTGGAAACCATCCCCAAAAAAACGTAAATTCTTTCCCAGGTTAATTCGATCGGGTACATTTTCGATGCCTGAGAATGCCGCCGCAGTTGGGCAGGTGAGTACGCATTGACCTAATCGTGTCTCCAACTGTTTCATAAGTACGGCGCTTCCCATTGCGAACATCAGGATGGATACACCGGGTCGTCCATCTGGCGAGGCATCCGGGCTAATTTCCCTTTCAATTCCCGCTTCAACACCGCAGGCTATAACTGAAGTCGCGAAACCAGTCATGGCAGTCGCTGCGTTATAGGCCCATTTTAAGTTTTGAGCGGTGATTATTACCCTGGTCCCTCGCATTCCAAAAGCTTCTGCAAAGGTGTCGTCGATTTCAACTCCGTTGATTTTCATATAGTCTTCTCCCTTCTGCCTTCACAGGGATGAACCACTACATTTCCTCGTCCGTTGGCGCTGATCTCGTCTTGATTTATTTTAAATTGATCCAACTTCATAGTATGGTACTTATCAAAATAGGTTCTTAAATCTTTTTCAATTCCATTAAGATCAAATTCAGGTTTGACTGTATGAGTGTTTCCCCAAGTGACTTTTACGACTTTACCGTTTTGTACGACCAACTCACCATCTTTAAAGACGTAATCCGGCTTTGAAAACATGAGTTCACGGTCTGGATTATCCGTGTAAACAGTTATATCGGCAGCAGCACCAATTCCTAGATGGCCTCGATCATGCAATCCGACAAGTTTTGCAGCACCTGCTCGAGTCATGATGGCAATTTCATAGAGTGTGTATTCTCTTTCAATGCTGTTAAGCGTACTCAAAGCCTGTGCATCGAGGTTAAGTTTAGCGAACATCTCATTTCTGAATGTTTTATCCATCAACAACTTTATTAAATGTGGATAACTTGTAAAAGGGGCGCCATTCGGATGGTCTGTAGTCAGGAAAATTCTCCATGGATCGTCTACCAAAAGGAAAATCTCGAGCCCGATTGCCCATTGAAGGGCGTTTACAAAATTTTTATCCTTGTATTTGAATGGCACAACACCGCAACCTGCGTCACATTCTATGTCCATAATTACCGATTTGTGAGGACTGCCTAGACCAGCGTTAGCATGTTGTCTCATGTTGTCACCCGAGCAAGTGACAGTTTGGCCAAATAATATTTGGCCTACGTCAGCCGAGATGTTTTTGTTTTTATTGATTGCATTCGCAATTTCGGCAGCACCTGAAGAGAATTTCCGATCGCCTTCCGTTCCGTAAGAATGGAACTGTATGTGGGTAAGATGCATAGGATAACCTTCTGCCGCACTAATCGTCTTAAGTGTGGTTTCCATATTCCCGGGAACACCGAGGTTGTTTCCGTGAACGTGAAGCGGATGAGGAATTCCAAGTTCATACACGGCTCTAGAAAGCGAAACCAAGACGTCTCTTGGCGAAACCTGATAATAGGAATTTAACTCATCCAGATCCAGAGCTCGTTGATTAAATTTGAAAGCGCTAATCCCACCTGGATTAACAACCTTGATGCCCATGGTCTGGGTTGAATGAAGCGTCCAGGCAACATAATCATTGATGGCATCTTGATCTTTCTTTGCGGCAAGCATCCTTAGAAAAAAATCATCATTGCCCAACATGGCGTAGCCACCCTTGTCGATGATAGGGGTGTCACCCATTTCAAGATGTGACTGGCGAGCATTAACCGGAAGTAAGGCTGGCTCGAAACAAGATGTGTAGCCCATTTCAGCATATCGATAACCAGTAGTTAACGTTGAAGGAGCGGCATGGCCACAGCCAGCTCTGCATAATTCGTTATGAGCAACAATATCGGATCGATGATCTTCTGGAAGCATAAGTCGAGCTATATTAACTTTGCCACCCCCAATATGGGTATGCATATCGATGGCTCCAGCCATAACAACTTTTCCACGAATATCGTATTGTTTGTCAACAACCGCTCCATCCGATGGTTGGCCAACTATCCTGCCATTTTTTATGAAAATGTCTTGCACCTTCCCATCAATATTGTGCGCTGGGTCATAAAGTCTTCCACCGGTTAATTTGATTAGCATTTTTTATTCCTTAGAGCATTAACGTAGTTACTTATTTATAAGCTACTTTCGATGGATGAAACAACGGATTGCAATGTAGGCAATTTCGACTCCCTGATTTTTTTTAATTGAAGCGAAACCACATTATCACATCGGAACATCGTACCTGTATGATCAATGCCAGGCACCCCAACTGGAATAAATAGATCGGGCTCTTTATTGAACTTCATGTCAGGATGACCAAAAACTATCGTTGGAATGTCGCACGAAGGAGGCAGTCGATCAGGATTTAACGTATTCACCCAAATCAAAATATCTGCTTCACCATTTGATAACAGTTCAGGGGTGTTGAATTGATAGGGAGAGTATTCAGGGTATCCATGTATAAACGAATTTCGAATAGGGTAGCCACTTATCCAGGTTGATACTTGATTAGCCGTAACATCACCTTCGTTACCTGCCAGAGGAAGACCTGAACATCGAGTTTTTCGATTAAGAAAATTAATGGTTTCCGTTATGTTCTGTACGGTTAGTTCTGCATGAGGGAAGTCAAAGGTACTGGTTGCCCATGTAATTACGCTGTATTTTGACGCAATGAGTCGTTCAGCCAGTTGTTTTAGGTCGCTAACAGCGATTCCTCCGACTTTCTCAGAGGATACGCTTTTACCTTGTACCAACGCTCTAATTGCATTGGTCACTTCGGGTAAATCGGTATTTTCGCATGAGATTACGGTTGGTTTCTTGCCATTTTTCGACATTCCTGAATCTGTATTTAAATCCTTACCACCAATATAAACAATTTCTCGATTTGATATGTCCTGATCAAACATGATTTCATCAATCCATACTACCTTCTCAAAGAATCGGGGATAAATGCTGACTATATCTGTTCCAATCACGAGCAATAGGTCAACACGGTTCCTTACTTCAGTCAATGTGCAGACCTGCCAACCCGAATTTTGTACTACAAGTGTATTTCTCAACATGGCAGAAGAGTTCATGTGATCGAGGGACGCACCAATTTTATCTGCTAGAGACAGGATGGATCGCATCCCATGAACATCAACTGCAAGTCCTGAAATAAGAGTGTGATTGCTTGCCTTAATTAGTTTTGTTGCGTGAGAGATGGCATTATCAAGATTGGTTTTTTGTCCCTCTAACCTGGGTTCAATTGAATTCAAGGTATGCTCAAAAAACTTGATGCTGCGAGAACATCCGTTTTCAAGCATCTTGATTGAACCGCCAGCAGCATCCGACATTACATTTAAGTCATCGCATAAAAGACTACATGCTGGGCAAGTTACTGAATTATAAGTGGTTATTCTAGATTCTTTTTCCATATGACAAACCTTTTTTAAACAGGTAATAAGGAAAATACTTTTATTATTACCACTATTTTATGAGGATTGGTTCTTTTTTTAAAGAATCCATTTTGACACTTTTTTTTATTTCATGTCAGAAAATATTAATTTTAATTTAATGTCCTTTCACCTTGGATTTATTACCATTATCAAATTAATGTTATATAGAAAAAACAACCATGCTGGGCTACAATGCAACTATAAATTAAGTAACTGGGCGCCGTTTTATGTCAGAGATTTATATTGAGACCGCAGATGGCGCGTTAAATATAGAAAAGACCGTAGCAGTTTCAACGACTGCCAGGTTGCATATGGGATTTTTTGATTTAAATGGAGCCCTGGGCAGATGTTTTGGGAGCATAGGACTCTCCCTGGATCAACCTGTAACTGAGGTTTGTGCAGCGGAATCAGAAGAAATCACAACTGAAGGCCCAGATTCAGAACGAGCGTTGAAAATTGCAGTAAGCATCTGCAAGCTCCTGAATCTGGAGAAGGGTGTTCATATACAGCTAAGAAGTTCTATCCCTAAGCATTCCGGACTGGGATCGGGGACGCAATTGTCTTTAGCAATTGGTTATTCCATATGTAAACTATTTAACTTAAATACATCACTTGAGGAATTGGCAGTGATTACTGACCGTGGTGCTAGATCCGGAATTGGCGTCGGTACCTTCCAGTTAGGTGGCGTCGTTGTGGATGGGGGACGGGGAGCCTCTACTATTCTCCCCCCTATTATCTCTAGGCTGGATTTTCCTGAAGAGTGGCGAATCGTTTTAATCTTTGATCATTCTCATACGGGCGTTCATGGCGAACAAGAGAAACAGGCATTCCGTTCCTTACCGGTTTTTCCGTCTGAAGTATCTTCGGATTTATGCAGAGCAATTTTAATGCAGGCACTTCCAGCCTTGATTGAAAAGGACCTTAAGTTGTTTGGATCAGCAATAACACTCCTTCAGGAAAAAACAGGAGATTATTTTTCTCAGGTTCAGGGAGGTCGTTACGCTAGCTCTAAAGTCGGTTTGGTAATCGAATGGTTAAGGAAGCAGGGATGTTTTTGTTATGGTCAGAGTTCCTGGGGGCCTACAGGATTTGCGATTTTTGCCGATGAAAATGAAGCAGGTCATGCCATGAATACTCTAAGGGTCCATTTCGAGCATGTGCATTCCCTGGAATTTAAATTGGTTAAAGCACGCAATAAGGGTGCCATTGTAAATATAATTAATTAGAATGCTTATAGGTAAAAACCATTCAATACTCTTAAAGGTTAATAATGCAAAAGGTTTCGATTCTACATTTGATCACTGCAGCAAAAAATGCCAGTCCATTCGATGTCAATATGGCTTACGATGCTGGATTCGACAAGATAATGCCTTACACAAACATAGAATTGAAGGAAGTCACAGCTTTGGTTCAAGATGCCATTTTTTCTCGTGGGCCAAGTGGGGTGAAGCGTGAGCACATTTTTATTGGTGGTCGAGACATAGATATAGCAATGGATATGCTGGAAACTGCAAAGAAATCCATGGTTCCGCCATTTGAGGTTTCTGTTTTTGCTGATCCTTCAGGAGCATTCACAACCGCAGCCGGTATGATGGCCAAGGTTGAACAGCATCTTACAAAAAATTTTGGTGGTGACCTGACTGGAAAAAATGTCAGTATTTTTGGTGCAACCGGCCCAGTAGGTGGATGCACTGCGGTAATAGCAGCAAAATATGGCGCAAACGTGAAGCTTGTCGCCCATCGCTCCCTGGTCGATGTTCAAATTCGGGCCGAAGCATATAGCAAACGGTACGGCATTGAAGTCGGATATGCTGACGGAAGTACAAATGAGTTAAAGATTGAAGTCCTCGAAAATACAGAGATTGCTTTATGTGCTGCAGCGGCTGGAGTACGTGTACTTTCACTTGAGCAGATGGCGTTGTCCAAAAACCTGAAAATTGTTGCTGATGTAAATGCTGTTCCGCCTACTGGCGCTGAAGGGGTTGATGTTAATGCGGATGGCATTGCCATACAAGGTACTTCGGCGTTTGGAATAGGAGCGCTTTGCATCGGAAACGTTAAATATATTACTCAGCATAATCTATTAAAACAGATGCTGTCTTCTCAAAATAGACTTTACCTTGATTTTCTCTCGGCCTTTGAAATGGCTAGAGAAAGTTTATAATCTAAGGATAGTGTCAAAAGGGTTATGATTAAAAAAGTAATTATAGCGGCAGTTTCTGCTAGACCCTTTGTTAAGGCAGCATCCATGGCGGGATACGATGTTGTTGCCATTGATGTTTTTGCAGACGCAGACACGCAACGCGCAGCATCTGAAGTATTCAAGGTAAGTTATGCGGATAGCGGTTTCGAGCCGAGGCAGTTTCTGGAAATAATTAAGCAAATTGATTTAAAAGACGTTCATGGGTTCGTTTATGGAAGCGGATTTGAAGCACAACCTGAACTTCTTCAACGAGTCGCCGAAATATTACCGATTATCGGCAATAGACCAGATGTCGTTAAACGAATCAAACGGGCAAGGGACTTTTTTGTTTTGCTTGATATGTTGGATATTCCTCATCCTGAAGTAAGTTTCAAGCCCCTAACAAATGCCAATGGCTGGCTTCGAAAGGAAGACGGAGGTTCAGGTGGAACGCATGTCGTTTCGGCTAGTTCAGGCGAGTTGTTAGCTGAAGGGTTGTATTTTCAAAAAGCAACTGAAGGCACCCCAGTCTCCATGCTTTTTGTTTCAGATGGAAAAAACATTAGAGAGATTGGATTTAATCAGCAGTGGGTTTCGCCTATACCGGAAAAGCCATACCGGTATGGAGGTATTGTAGGAAATGCTGATTTGCAAGATAGTTCAAAGGAACGGCTTTTTCACATTGCAAAGAAAATAACGAATGAAGTGGGGTTGGTAGGATTAAATAGTCTTGATGCAATTGTGAATGAGGATAATATTTGGATCTTGGAGATCAATCCTCGATTGAGTTCCACATTTGATTTATATCAGACTCCCGATGTCAATTTGTTTGACCTGCATATTCAAGCCTGCCAAGGAACCTTAAATGAGTTTCCTATGATTTCGAAGCGATCTAAGGCGAGACAGGTTTTTTATGCACCTTTGGATTTGAAGATTCCAAGTCATACCCAATGGCCTGAATGGATAGCTGACATTCCATTGCCAAACAGTGATATCCCAAAGAATCAACCTGTTTGCACGATATTGGCAGATGCCGAGAAAGCTGAACTGGCATGTGATTTAATCAAGAAAAGACTTAAAGAACTGTGTATTTTATTAAAGATATGAAAAAAAGGATGCCATGGATACTAATTTAAATTCAAGTAATGTCAAGGAATGGCCTAGTGTCAACCGCCTTGCGAATCCATTGGTCAAGGAATTTATAAGTAAAGCTGATGAATTGCGTTTGGGATTGATTAAGCATGAAACAGGAGCCACTATCATTGATGCGGGTATCAATAGTCTTGGTGGCATAGAAGCTGGAAGACTCATTGCTGAAATTTGTATGGGAGGCCTCGGACATGTCTCCGTTCAAACTTCATTAACCTTTAAGAACTGGCCATGGATGCTCTCAGTGCATTCAAGTAATCCAGTTTTATCATGTCTTGGAAGTCAGTATGCTGGCTGGAGTTTGTCTCATGACAAGTTCTTCTCCTTAGGCTCGGGTCCGTGTCGAGCTATCGCGAACAAAGAGGAATTATTTAAAGAACTGATGTATCAAGATAGTGCAGATTCCGCTTGTTTAATTCTTGAAAGTGAGAAGATCCCTCCTAGAGAAGTGATTGAAAAGGTTGCTCATGATACAAAGATATCAAATGAGAATCTTACTTTTATTCTAACCCCGACTCGAAGCCTGGCAGGGACAATTCAGATCGTGGCTCGAGTTCTAGAAGTCGCAATGCATAAAATCCATGCGCTGCATTTTCCGTTGGGCGATGTTGTAGACGGAATGGCCAGTGCGCCTGTTCCTCCACCTTCCCCTGATTTTCTCACTGGAATGGGAAGAACCAACGACGCGATACTTTTTGGTGGCCATGCGCATATCTTCGTTAGAGGAAGCGATGAAAATGCAGCAAAACTTGCAAAAGAACTACCAAGTAGTTCTTCTCGTGACTATGGAAGGCCCTTTTCCGATATTTTTAAAAGTGTAAAGATGGATTTTTATAAAATTGATCCTATGCTTTTCAGTCCTGCTGCAGTAACTGTGACTGCTTTGGATTCTGGCAAGTCATATTTTGGAGGGGCATTGGATGCTGCATTGCTCGATCAATCTTTTGGATTCTGAATTAGGTTCACTGATTGAATAGAAGCGTTGTTGTTTTTACTGATGATCCTGGCTGGCATGGGAAACGCCTGAAAGAAGCGTTTAATGTTCGGGGGTTCCAATCAGTATTTTGTTCGCTTAAAGATTGTCATTTTCATTTGAGTTCCCAAAAACCTTGTGTTTTCATACCGGGATTTCAAGACCAATTGCCTCCGATAGCCTTTGTCAGGGGGGTGCCTGGCGGCAGTTTGCAACAAGTCATTTCAAGGCTGGACATTTTACATGCGCTAAAGATGTTAGGCGTGAAAGTTTATAATGATGCTATTTCGATAGAACATACTGTCGACAAAGCCATGACTAGTTTCTTGATGCATTTTAACAATATCCCTACACCTGAAACCTGGGTACTTGAATCACGCAATCAGGCTCACAGCATCATCAGAGAGAATTTGTTAAATGAAGAGCACTTGGTTATCAAGCCGTTATTTGGCTCTCAAGGCGAAGGAGTCCGGTTGTTATCAAAGGGTTTACCTTTTCCTTTGCCTGGCGATGAATTCGTAGATGGACTTTATTATTTCCAGAAATACATTGATAGTGGGGAAAATAATTGGCATGACCATCGTGTTTTCGTTATAAATGGCAAGGCAATTGGGGCAATGGTCAGGAGAGGAAACTCTTGGATTAATAATGTTGCAAAAGGTGGGCGTTGCGAAGTCGTCGCGGATTACGCTGAAATTGCCGAAATTTCTGAAGCAGCTTCGAAAGCATTGAATATTGATTACTGCGGTGTGGATGTCATTCGAAGTGTTGAAGGTAAGCTGTATGTTCTTGAGGTAAACAGCATACCGGCATGGAAGGGAATTCAAAGCGTATTGGAGATAGATATCGCTCAAGCATTGGTTGATGACGTTCTTTCAAAGTCAAATATATGAGCCTGAGCGAGAGGCTGTCAATCTGCTTCAAGGATGCTTGCCTAATGGAGCTCACTGCGCTAAAACCTGGGAACGTCCATATTTTTGCCGATGGCCATGGGATGGTCGTACAGGATTTTGTCAAGAGTGCGGAGGTTGCATCGATCCCAATTTCAAAAGCTGGATATTCAGTAGGGGAGCGCGTTCTTAATTCAGTAACTGAAACTTGGAATGCCGTTGGCTGCAACACCAACCTGGGGATAATATTACTTTCAGCTCCAATTATAGAAGCTGCTTTTAAGCTTAATCATCTCGACATCCGAAAAAATCTAAATCAGGTTCTCACCGAGCTTACCGTAACCGATTCCATTCTTACCTATCGGGGAATAAGGATGGCTTCGCCAGCTGGGCTTGGGGAATCAAACAAGCAAGATGTCAACGAAACGCCATCTATTAGCTTGTTAGAGGCTATGAAGATTTCAGAAAGTCGTGACATGATTGCCAAACAATATTCAAATTGCTTTGCGGATGTGTTTGATTTTGGATTAATTGAATACAGGCGCTACCTATCAAAATGGAATAAATCCGCATGGGCAATCACTAAATTGTATTTGTCTTACATGGCATGTTTTCCCGACACTCACGTTACAAGGAAGTTAGGTCTGGATCGGGCCTTGGCGCTTCAGGAAGAAGCGAAGATTCATGAGCAGGTCTTTGGGCAATTAGACAACCCTAAAATTTACCAATCTGAATTATTGGCATGGGATAAAAGATTGAAGGACGAGGGAGTGAATCCTGGTACAAGTGCTGACTTGGTTGTAGCGACCTTGTTAGTATCCAATATAGGCATGTTAAACAATAAGAATGATCAGAATTAATCATATTCTTTCATGATCAATTCAGTTTACGTGTAAATTAAGTTATACTCCGAACCTCATTCGAAGGTTAATTTAGGTATGTGACTTTAGCTCGGATAAGAAGTCACTCCACTCGTTAAAATATGATAATTTCATTTTTTAAATCTTAATTTAGTAAATATTTGGAGGATGCAATGGCTAGTTTATTAGAACAATTGAAGACCATGACTACCATCGTGGCTGATACGGGTGATGTCGAAGCAATTAAATCGGTTAAGCCATATGATGCAACAACCAATCCATCTTTGCTATTGAAAGCAAGCTTACTTCCACAGTGCGAACCAATGATTGCTGAGGCGATTTCCTATGCCAAATCCCAAAGTAACGACAAGGCAAAGCAAATAGAAGATGCGGCTGACAAGTTGGCAGTTCTAGTCGGATTGGAAATTTTAAAACATATCCCTGGCAGAATATCAACAGAAGTAGACGCGCGTTTATCTTTTAATATTGATGCAATGGTTAACAAGGGACGCAAGCTAATCAAGCTATACAACGATGCAGGAATTAAAAATGATCGCGTGTTAATTAAGCTTGCTTCTACTTGGGAAGGTATTAAAGCTGGTGAGATACTTGAAAAAGAAGGCATTAACTGTAATCTTACTTTGTTGTTTGGATTCGGTCAGGCAAGAGCTTGTGCTGAAGCTGGCGTTTTCTTGATTTCACCTTTCGTTGGTCGTATTCTTGACTGGTATAAAGCAAAAACCGGTGAAACCTATACTTCTGAAACCGATCCGGGTGTTCTGTCAGTTCGTAAAATCTATGCTTATTATAAAGAGCATGGTTACAAAACGGTTGTTATGGGCGCTTCATTCAGAAATATTGGTGAAGTAACTGCACTTGCTGGATGTGATCGTTTAACAATTGCGCCTAATCTTTTGCAGGAGCTTGAATCAACTCAAGGCAACCTGCCACGCATGTTGGCAGACAACGGAGCTAAATCAACCCCACCAGCAAAAATGACTGAGGGAGAATTCCGATTTGCATTGAATGAAGATGCAATGGCTACTGAAAAGCTTGCGGAAGGAATTCGCGGGTTTGTAGTCGACCAGAATAAATTGGAAGTAGCCCTTTCAGCTAAGCTTTAATTAACTTTATTTTCGTCCACGCTCATAATCATTTTACTGGTTGTGAGCGTTGACATGGGTCTTATAAGCACTATAAGATTACGCTTTCTTTTGTAAGTAGTATTCATAAAGTAGTAATAACCTGTAATTAATCGGAGGAAGTATCATGGCATTAACACAAATGGCTTTAGACTCATTGGATTTTGATGCAACAGTGGCACTAGCAACAACAGTTGCTCCACACGTTGACATCCTTGAAATTGGAACACCTTGCATTAAGCACAATGGTATTAAATTGCTTGAAACGCTTCGTGCTAAATTCCCAAATAACAAAATCTTAGTTGATTTGAAAACTATGGACGCTGGTTTCTACGAAGCTGAGCCATTCTACAAAGCTGGTGCTGACATCTGTACAGTATTGGGTTGTGCAGATATCGGTACAATCAAAGGTGTAATCGATGTTGCTAACAAGTACGGCAAAAAGGCTCAAGTTGACTTAATTAATGTTGCTGATAAAAAAGCGCGTACACAAGAAGTTGCTAAGCTAGGTGCACATATCATTGGTGTTCATACTGGTCTTGACCAACAAGCTGCTGGACAAACTCCTTTTGCTGACTTAGGTTTGGTTGCAAGCCTAGGCCTTGGTGTTGATATCTCTGTAGCTGGTGGTGTTAAAGCTGGAACTACTGCTCAAGTACGTGATGCTGGTGCGACAATCATCGTTGCCGGTGCTGCTATTTACGGTGCGGCTGACCCAGCTGCTTCAGCTGCAGAAATCACTGCTATCGCTCACGCTGCTTAATTCGAAATAGGTTCTCGGCGCTTTTAATGGCTAAGAATTTATAGTGAAGATATCAAACCCCGATTCAGAAATGAGTCGGGGTTTTTTTACAATGCTCGTACATCGCTTAAGGAAAAATTATGGATCATCAAAAATTGATTTTGGATAAATTGTCAGGCATCTTGGCAGTTACAGATAAGAATAAATCATCAGAATTGCTCGATTTAGTAGCAAAGGCCAATCGAACTTTCATTGGTGGAGCAGGCAGATCAGGATTGGTCTCAAGATTCTTTGCTATGCGTTTAGTTCACTCTGGATACAATGTGAGTATGGTGGGTGAAGTTGTTACCCCTGCGATCAAATCTGGAGACCTATTAATAATGATTTCGGGTTCAGGAGGAACCGAAACTCTGTTGCCTTTAGTGAAGAAAGCAAAATCTGTCGGTGCTAAACTTGCTGTGATTTCAATGAAAAAGTCTTCTGCAATGGCTGATATGGCAGACTTAGTGGTTCAAATTGGGCAAGATGATAGTTTTCCGCTTACAAAAGGTATGCCGATGGGTTCTCAATTTGAATTATCAACATTGATATTTCTTGAGGCTGCTATCTCTGAGTTGATCCATGCAAAGGGACTTACCGAAGAGGGAATGCGAGCAATTCACGCTAATTTGGAATAAGTCGAAAGTTTGAGACCGCAGTATTAATTGAATGATTAATCAGTATATTAGCTGCGGTTTAAAATTATTGTAATCAAAAGGCGCTAGCATTTATTTGTTTTTTATCTGATGAATTGAATTGTAAAAATAGCATTTATTCATCATTTGGAAGTTTAATAACAAGCTATATTTCAGAATCGGTTCATACATATTTTTATGAAGGTGAATTTGTATAGCAAAACGCTTGTTTAATGAGATAAACTGTCATCCGTTCTAAGTTTATACGTCCAACAGACGTTTGTTAGGCTGGTGCCACTAATAAAGTGGTACTTATTTGTTTCCGCGGAAACTTTGATATTTGGAGAAAAAAATGGCTGTCATTGATCGTGTATTAGTAGGTGAGGCACTTGTTATTGAAGAGCGTCCTGATCACAGTGGATTGGACTTGCTTAACGTTGCGCATATTGACTTGATTTTAGGGCCACGTGGAAGTGCTGCAGAAGATGCATTCTGTAGAACATTAACGGATCAAAAATTTGGTGTTAATGGCTTGCTGGCTATTGTTGCTCCTAATATGATGGTTAAGCCTGCTACTGTCATGTTTAATAAAGTAACGATTAAAAACGGTCGCCAAGCTGTTCAAATGTTTGGTCCAGCTCAAAGAGGCGTAGCCATGGCAGTGATGGATTGCGTGGCTGATGGAACAATTCCGCAAGATGAAGCAGATAATGTTTTCATTTGTGTTGGTGTCTTTATCGATAGTCGCGCTGATATTGATGAACGTATTCAGGATTGGAATTACCGCGCTACTAAGCAAGCATTGAAAAATGCAATTGCGCGTGAACCAAAAGTGGCCGATGTGGTGAAAACATACAAAGAAACAGCTCATCCTTTTGCCGCAAAGAACTAGATTTTATATCCCAGCACTCTAATTCAGTCAGTTACAATTTAGTTATTGGTTGATGATTAAGTTAATGCACCCTTAGGAAATTCAAGGGTGCATTAATTTCGTTAATTTAAATGAATGTATCTGAATTCTATCTACAATTGGTTGAAAGCAAAATGGATGTCTTTTGCGTTAATCATGCCATTGTGAAGAGAACTGGCTATGAGCACACCATGTACCCCGATGGATTTCAGTTTTTTCAAATCGTTCAAATCTCTTATTCCGCCTGCGGCATAGATACGTCTTTTTTGGGCTATTATTTTTAGTTCTTTCAGTCTATGCAAATCCGGTCCTTCATTACTGCCAACTTTATTTAACGACATTATAATTGTCAGGTTAGGCCAGTGATTATTGGTTTCAACTAGCTCTATAGGTCCAGTGTATGCGTTGTTTCGAAAGTCCAACGATAAAATATGATCGTTTTCTGAAGCCGAGGCCAATTCCGAGTATTGACTTAAATTTATGATACTTTCAGTTCCAAGGACAATATTGATACCCTGATCCTGAAGTTCTATAATATGCTTAGAGGTAGTGACACCTGCATCCAACCAAATATTGATATCCGGCCAATTTCTCCTAATTTCCGATATTTCTTTTAAATGGCTACCTTTTTCTTGTATTGCATCGATATCAGCAACATAAATGTTAGTGAATGCATATAGATTTTTAATGGATTCAATTACTTCAGAGATTTTGCTTGATTTGCACAGTGACGAACAAATGGGTTTGTAGTTTTGACGGTCTCCCAATTTGGCATGGACAACTTGTCCATTCAATAAATCAATTACTGGAATAATTTCCATATTTAAGAAAGTATAGCTTGAGAATATTTGTATGTGAGTTTATCACTGCAGGTGGGATGCGCGGGGATATTTTAAATTCAGGCCTTTTCCAGGAAGGCTATTTAATGAGCGAATCTTTATTGCGTGATTTGTCAGAGATTCCAAATTTCCAGATCTTTACTACGCATGATTCGAGGTTAAAACAGTCTAGCTATGTTAGTGAATCTATCCCTATATATTCAGGAGATAACGTTTGGAAAATCTGGGAAGATTGTATAGTCAATTCGGACGCTGTTTGGCCAGTTGCACCTGAAACACATGGCATATTATTGCAATTAACCGAGCTAATTGAAAAAAATGGAAAAATTCTAATTGGGAGTGGTGCAGACACAATTCGAATTACCTCTAGTAAATACGCCACATACAATTATTTGAAAGATGCTGGATTTAACTCTAATCCAACATATAAGTACTTGGATAATCCCTATATTTATGATGAAGAGGGATGGGTTGGTAAATTGGATGATGGGGCAGGTTGTGAGGATAGTCGATATTTTCAATCGTATGCAGAGTTGAAAAGATGGCTAAGTGAAGGACGAGAATTTACACATGTCTTTCAACGATTTCTTCATGGTCAGCCTGCAAGTGTTTCCATAATGTGTAATCATGGATCCTTCCATTTATTGTCTTGTAATTTACAAAAAGTATCCCTAGCAGACAATTATTTTAAATATCAAGGTAGCATAGTAAATGGCTTAAGTGAGCATTGGGACAATTTTGAATGCTTCGTAAAAAAGATAGTCGAATTATTTCCCGGGCTTGCAGGTTATGTTGGCATTGATCTTATGGTGAAAAATAAGGAATATCACTTTTTAGAGATTAATCCACGAATAACCACCTCCTATGTGGGTTTGAATCAGGCTTTAGGTATGAATCCTGCTAAATTGATTCTGGAATTCATGTTTCCAGAGTTGTTCTATAATAAGGTATTTAAAATGCCTGAACTGCCTCGTTTAATTGAAAATGTAATCATCGATGAATAATCAATATGCCATGTTAGGTTATGTTCTTGGTTGGGATTTAGGTGGGGCACATGTCAAGGCTGCGTTAGTAGATAAAGATGGTATTGTGCTGGAGGTTAGGCAGGTATCGTGCCCCCTTTGGAAAGGGATCGATAATTTAGGTAAGGCGATCCAGACTATCCTGGATCAGATTAACTGCTTACCTCAATCCCATGTTATTACCATGACAGGAGAGCTAGTCGATATCTTTAATGACAGAAGTGAAGGCGTTTTGATGATTGCGGACATGGTGAGCCAATTACTTGAAGGCAAAATACGTTTCTATGCTGGACTTGAAGGGCTGGTAGCGATTGCGGACGTTCCATATAAAACAAAATCCATTGCTTCAGCAAATTGGCTAGCCAGTGCTTCTTATCTTGCAAAAAAAATAAGCCATGGCTTATTTATAGATATTGGGAGCACAACATCGGATTTCATTCTAATAGAGAATAGTCAAACAAAGGTTATGGGTTTCTCGGATGCTGAACGATTGGAAACTGAAGAATTAATTTATACAGGCGTCGTCAGAACGCCGTTAATGACGTTCGGAGGAAAAGTGCCTTTTTTAGGTAAATGGACGAATATAGTTTCAGAATATTTTGCTACAACTGCAGATATTTACCGATTAACGGGTGAGTTGGATGCAAGTTATGATATGTGTGAAACCGCTGATGGTACGAATAAGTCCTCCGAATCCTCTGCTAGAAGACTTGCAAGGATGATTGGACACGACTTTGAAGATGTTCCCATGGAGAAATGGAAAGACCTTGCAAGGTATTTTCGAGGTATTCAATTTGAACAATTAAGAAGGACCTCGCTGCTTCATTTGTCCAGAACTTCATCTCGAGAACCAATACCCTTAATAGGTGCAGGAGTTGGTGCTTTTGTTGTTGAATCATTAGCCAAGCAGATTGGCTTGCCTTATATGAATGTTTCCAATCTTGTTAAAAGTGACGATAAACGTTTAAGTAGTTGGTCAAGTGCTTGTTTCCCTGCCTATGCATTAGCTTCTTTAGTAATTGATAACTAAATGCTTAAATCAGAAATACCGTACTTTTCTGACAGTTCTAAACTTTTTTCACTTATTCACGATAGGCCATGGGCGGTTTTTTTAGATAGCGGCCATCCTGGAAGCCAATATGGACGATATGACATAATTGCAGCTGATCCATTCATAAAGGTTTCTTCTATTGATAATAGAACAGAGGTTGTACATGACGACAGTGTTGATACGACTGATGAAGATCCTTTTAGTGTACTAAAAAGAATATTAGCCTCATATCAAATAAGGGAGACAACTTTTCCATTTGAAGGAGGTGCCATTGGTTATTTTGCATATGACCTATCAGGAAGAATAGAAAATGTACCTTCAAATGGAATGAAGCATGAGGACATTCCAGAAATGATGATTGGCGTTTACGATTGGGTGGTAGTTGTAGATCATTTAAAAAGGAGTGCATGGATCGTTTCTCATGGGTTCGATCCAAAAACCCATAATAAATGGGAAGCACTTTGTAATTTGTTTGGTGGGATTTCTGATGGCCATAAGAAAAGTTCGCTAACCTTTCAAATAACATCAAAGGTTAAATCGAATATGAATTTGACCAGTTATAAAAAAGCCTTTCAAAAAATTAAAGATTACATTGTTGAAGGGGATTGTTATCAAGTTAATCTGGCACAGAGATTCTCAGCAAAAGCTGAGGGGTGTGGTTGGGTTGCTTATCGGTACCTTAGGGAAATCAGTCCTGCTCCGTTTCTCGCCTATTTGAAGTTCCCAACATTTGAAATCCTTTCAGCATCTCCTGAGCGATTTCTTCAAGTCAAGGGAAACCGGGTCGAGACTCGCCCCATCAAGGGGACTAGGCCACGTTCGGATGATAGCGAGCAAGATGCAAAGAATGCTAATGAATTGCTAAGCAGTTTAAAAGATCAAGCTGAAAATGTCATGATTGTCGATTTGCTAAGAAACGATATTGGCAAAAGCTGTAAAACAGGGTCGGTTATTACCGAGAGTTTGTTCAAGCTGGAAAGTTTTGCAAATGTTCATCATCTGGTTAGTACTGTTAAAGGCGAGCTAATGGCTGATAAGACATCTTTAGACCTCTTAAGAGGATGTTTCCCTGGAGGCTCAATTACCGGGGCGCCTAAACTTAGAGCAATGCAAATTATCGAAGAACTGGAGCCTAATCGAAGAGGCGTATACTGTGGCGCAATTGGGTATATTGGGTTCGATGGAAACATGGATACGAACATTGCTATTCGAACAGCAATATACTCTAATAATGAAATTCGTTTTTATGCAGGTGGCGGCATTGTAGCTGACTCAGAATTGCAAAAGGAGTATATGGAAACATGGGATAAAGCTTCTTCCATGCTTGAACTAATCCGACATTTTAGTAAACAGATATAGGTAATATCTATGTGGGTAATCAAAATCGGGGGTAGTCTTCTTGGATCTGAAGAGTTAATTCATTGGCTTGATGTGTTTGCACGGTACGGGGATGGGAAAGTTATATTGGTTCCTGGGGGTGGAATATTTGCCGATGCAGTTAGGCGTGCCCAGAAACAAGTCAACCTGAGCGATTCTGCAGCACATAGGATGGCTGTAATGGCAATGGATCAGTATGGGATCCTGATGGCCGACCTCAATCCCTCGTTGGTTACAGCTGAATCCGAACTTGAAATTGCCGAGAGAGGCTGGCAACACAGGGCAATTGTTTGGCTTCCATCTAAGATGGTTATTTCAGACGATAAAATACCCAAGTCTTGGGATGTCACTTCGGACAGTCTGGCTGCTTGGCTCGCATCCAAACTTAATGCTGAACAGCTGATCTTAATTAAATCTCAACCCCCTCTTACAAGACAAATGTCGATCGAACATTTGATTAAAGAAAACATTGTGGACAAGGATTTTGGTGACTTTACCGTTGGCCAGAGGTTCCATACCTGGATTTTAGGTAAGGACGATTATTTTGCATTTTCTAGTGGAATCTCTCAAGAAACAATGCATCGTGTTGGAATGAAAGTTCGTTGTGCATGGAATTAACTAACTAGGGAGAGGCTATGACTGAATACATCTATAGTTCGGAAGAGATTCAAGCGAAACTGGATTCGGAATTTCCTAATTGGTATTATGAGGATGGATGGATCAGACGGAAATTTAAAACGAGTGGCTGGAAATCCACACTAATGGTCGTTAATACGATAGGCCATCTGGCGGAGGCTGCATGGCATCATCCAGATCTAACAGTATCCTATGCTTTTGTTATAGTGAAACTTTCTACGCATACAGCAAAAGGAATCACTAATAAAGACTGGGAGCTCGCTAAAAAAATTGAGGAAGTTGTTAGTTGGCAACCTGGAAAGCTTAATGGGGCGCTAGAAGGAACACCAAATGAAGATGTGAGATTCAAATACATCAAATATGATGATTAATCTGCGACCTCGAAACGTTTTATATTTCCATTCTCATCAAAATGAATGGTTACATTCCGGTTTTCTTGAAGCAGCTTGAGTGTCGCTACATCTAAATGGTAAAAATCAGCGGCATCTTTGACTGAAATGGGTTCCGGTTTAAGTCTTTGGCTTTTATCCCTGAAGCGCATCAGTTCCAAACGTGCCCAGCCTACAAGTGAAATGGTGAGGCTGGTTATTACGACAAGATAAAATCCTAAAACGTTGAAGAATCCTACTTGACCGTTCAGCTCTATCATATGATGTATGAAAGTCTTGTACCCTAGCCACCATGCAAATAGCGATAAGAGCGGTAGCCATAGATATACATAGATAAGCCAAAACAGGAAAGTTACCGAAAACCATCCATACCGCTGGCTTAGGCTTTGTAAACTTGGATTCTCGATAATTAAATTGTTTTTCATTCTTGAATAATTAGAAGCATCTTAATTTTCGTTTTGGGTTTTCTCTGCAAGTCCTCGGTCTGGGCTTGTCCAAATGGCTTTGTTCTTTTTATTTCTAAAAACTGCTCTTGGGAATCCTATGACTGAACTCACTGTCGAAATCATCCAGAAAAGCATTGGATACCAGATCATCCAGTAGTAGTATCGGCTTATGTTTCTTTCATATCTGCTATCAATAAACAAACTCACGGCGAATTGAATTAAACAAGTGAATGCCAGAATCACTCCGTTCCAGCCAGGAAGGATGTCTCTGATTCTGAGGGTTTCAGGTAATGTTATAAAGTTCCCTAGTAACCATAGAGCAAAAATCGCTACAATCACATACGCCCAGATAATGCTGGTAACAAGCTCTATGTATACCATCCACATTCTGCGTTTACGCCAGGATGAGAAGATATCGGCATATTTTAGTAGAACTTCAGCACCTCCTTGAGCCCAACGTGTTCGTTGTTTGAATAATCCTTTCAAAGTTTCAGGCATTAGAATCCAGCATATTGCATTTGGCTCATAACGAATCTCATAATGATTTGTTTGAAGTTTCCAACTGATGTCAATATCCTCAGTAATCATATTTGTGCTCCAATAGCCCACCTGATGGAGTGCGGATTTACGAAAAGCGGCTACGACGCCTGACACAGTAAAAATCCGGCCATAAATTCTTTGGGCTCGCTTAATCAAACCAATTATGGAAGAAAACTCACCAACCTGAAGTTTTCCAAGAATAGTGGATCGATTCCTTATGCGTGGGTTACCTGTTACGGCGCCTACTCTGGGACCTGAAATAAAATGACGGATCATCCAGGTGATGCAATCCTTATCTAGAATTGCATCCCCATCAATACAAACCAGAAATTCATTTTGGGACATCAGTGTGGCCATCTTGAGACCCATTGCCTTTCCCTGGTTCGTTGCTAAATGGATCACTCTCACTTTCTGATGCTTGGAGGCAATGTCATCTAATATCTTTCCCGTATCGTCTTTGCTTCCGTCATTTACTGCAATGATTTCATAATTTGGGTAATCTAGATCAAGGAGGCCATCAATAGTTTCATATGCGTGAAGGCCTTCGTTATGGCAAGGAACCACTACGGTTACGGCAGGATAGTCGTTGAAATAAGGCGGTTTGTGGCTGTCTTTGTCTTTTTTCTCCCAATGGAAATAATAATACAGTCCCCCGATCATCCACAAATAGGCCATGAACAAGGGATAATAAAATGCAAATGCCATTATTCCTTGAATAAAGCTACTGCCAGGAGTTTCAATAGTAAGGTTTAATAGGTGCATTCGTTTTAACTATCAAATAAGCTCATTAATAAATATAAAGAAATATTCTGGTTATTTAGAAAGATAAGGGAAATATCTAGAGGATATTTCAGGTCGGATTTCTTCAATATCAGGATGATTCTGAACAAAGTCATCTGGATAATATCCGAAATGTCTGATTCCGTTGTTT
>CAIPBJ010000076.1 GCA_903863255.1 uncultured Methylophilaceae bacterium | reverse complement strand
CATTCCATTTTCCAGCCACATGGCTTCGTGAGCAGGTACAAAATGATTATGAGCAATGACATCCACATAAAGGTGGCTAGCGTATCCGATTGCGATTGCCAGCTCCTCGTCGGTTTTTGCCTTCTCCAGAAGCTGGTGGGCGTGATCCCAGTCATGGGTGTTCTGAAAGTCTTTGGACATGATGCCTAGGTCAGGCAAACATGCACCGGCCATGACTAATTCTGGAAAGAGATTGATCACGCGACGAAGACGAGGATCAAGAGCTGGCATAGCCCACAACAAGGAGTGTGCAAAATAGAGATGCGTCACTAACCCCCAAGCGTTGGCATTTGAAGAATACAGGAATATCGGTAGGAGCCAGTATGCTTTATAGATTAGTTTTTTCATGACCGCTAATTTGCAGTTTTCTCATGAAATGAATGTGACGTTTATGTGATTTTATGATGACAATATCTAAATTTGAATGATGTTTGATATACTCGCACGCTGATTTATAAAAGTTAGAGGTTTGTATGGAGAGCCCGTTTAAAGGAAAAACTGGGATTAGACGTCTCATCAATGCATTTGGCTATTCGATGGAAGGGCTGAAAGCAGCGTATCAAAACGAGGACGCGTTTAGACAAGAGACCAAGCTTGCTATTCTTCTGATTCCTCTTGGAATTTATTTAGGTCACACAGGCATCGAAAAAGCCATGATGATCGGATGCGTCTTATTGGTCATTATTGTCGAATTGCTGAATTCATCAGTAGAGGCAACAGTAGACCGTATTTCACTTGATCATCATAAACTGGCAAAGCGCGCAAAGGATATCGGTAGTGCTGCCGTTCTGATTAGCCTTATCAACCTTGCTGTAGTGTGGGGTCTTGTTCTTTTTTCTCATTAAAATGAAACTGTAATATTATATACATGTAAATGTCATAAATGATGCTTAGCATGACAAGGTTAATAATCTTGTTTTATGTGGCGGTCATTTAAGGTTCTTTTTGTGAAAATCCTATTTATTTCAGATGTCTATTTTCCACGTATAAATGGTGTGTCGACGTCCATACGAACGTTTGTTCGTCAGATTCAGGAAATGGGGCATGAAATTCACCTCATCGCGCCTGAATACGACACCCATGTCGAGAATGAAACCTGGGTCAGACGCATACCTGCGCGCGGTATATTTTTTGATCCAGAAGATAAATTGATGAAATACGGACTGGTTCTGGATCAACTGGCTAGTCTGAGAAGCGAGCATTACGATTTAATACATATCCATACGCCTTTTGTGGCGCATTACCTGGGACTCAAGCTCGCTCATTTGCTTGATGTGCCCTGCGTGGAGACATACCACACGTTTTTTGAAGAGTACCTGCATCTTTACCTGCCTATCATTCCAACTTCGATAGCACGCAGCATTGCACGCTTGATATCCAGAAGGCAATGTAACAGTGTCGGCGCGATCGTAGCACCTTCCCAACCTATGCTGGATGTGCTTCGTCAGTATGGTGTGACTGTCAAAGCAGAAGTGATTCCTACGGGTTTGCAGCTTAAAAGCTTTGAGGATGCCGATGGTCAAGCTTTTAGGCAAAAGCACGGTATTCCGTCAGACCGTCCTGTTGCTCTTTTTGTAGGGCGTGTGGCGCATGAGAAGAATATCGATTTCTTATTGCACATGTGGGTCGAGTTAGTTAAAAAACAGCCTTCAGCATTGCTATTGATTGCCGGTGAGGGACCAGCTGAACATCATCTGCATGCGCTATCAAAGAAACTCCAATTGGATGACAACGTACAGTTCATTGGATATCTTGATCGTGATACCGAATTGAATGCATGTTACCGTGCAGCGGATGTGTTCGTTTTCTCTTCAAAGAGTGAGACCCAAGGTTTGGTCTTGCTGGAGGCGATGGCACAAGGATTGCCTGTCGTTGCTTTGGCTGAACTGGGAACAAAGTCTATTCTGATCGAAGGTGAAGGGGCGCTTATCGCAACTGAAGATTACCTGAAGTTTTCAGATAAGGTGCTTCAACTGTTCAATGACAAAGGCCTAAGGGACAAACTCGGTTCGATCGCCAGGGAATATACGATGAAGCGGTGGACATCGAAGACTCAGGCGGAAAGAATGTTGCAACTCTACCAACGAATGATCGACGAATAAAAAAACCAGCATTAGCTGGTTTTTTTTCGAACATGAACTGTATTATGCAATTAACCAAATTTACCGGTGATGTAATCTTCGGTTTCTTTTCGTGATGGATTGGTGAATATCTTTTCTGTTTCTGCGAATTCGATCAGTTCACCCAAATACATGTAAGCCGTATAGTCTGATACGCGGGCTGCTTGTTGCATGTTGTGTGTGACAATCACAATCGTGTAATCGGATTTCAATTCATGTACCAGCTCTTCTATGCGTGCGGTCGATATAGGATCTAGAGCGGAGCAAGGTTCATCTAAAAGGAGTACGTTTGGTTTGACTGCGACGCAACGCGCGATGCACAAACGTTGTTGTTGTCCACCGGAAAGACCGGAACCAGACTGGTGAAGTTTGTCTTTCACTTCAGTCCAGATTGCAGCCTTTTGTAAAGCCCATTCGATACGTTCATCCATTTCTACTTTTGATAGATTCTCATAAAGCTTGATGCCGTATGCCACGTTATCGTAAATCGACATGGGGAATGGGGTGGGCTTCTGGAATACCATGCCGACCTTGGCGCGTAACAAGTTGAGATCCTGTTTTGCATCGTGGATATCATGACCGTCGATCAATATCTGGCCTTCTACTCTGAGCTTCGGATAAAGCTCGTACATACGGTTAAAGGTGCGCAATAACGTTGATTTTCCACAACCGGATGGTCCGATGAAAGCGGTCACCTGACTGGCTGGAATGCTCAGGTTAATATCTTTAAGCGCCCTGAACTTA
Organism: uncultured Methylophilaceae bacterium; assembly: GCA_903863255.1. Classification (GTDB taxonomy): domain Bacteria; phylum Pseudomonadota; class Gammaproteobacteria; order Burkholderiales; family Methylophilaceae; genus CAIPBJ01. The sequence goes on along the minus strand of CAIPBJ010000076.1, from coordinate 9,200 downwards.
CCGTAGTAGAAGTTTAAGTTAGTCGTCGTAATTTTTGGTGTGGGTGTTTCAATTGACATAATAGCTTTCCTAAAATTAGCTAGATTCCTGACCAGGACGTAATACTGTTCGCGCTAAGATGTTCAAGGTGAGAACAAATAAAGTGATGATCAAAGCGCCTGCCCAGGCAAGGTGCTGCCAGTCTTCATATGGACTCATGGCGAACTGGAAAATAACGACGGCCAGGCTGGAAATAGGATGACTCATGTCCGAACTCCAGAACTGGTTATTTAAAGCTGTAAAGAGAAGTGGTGCAGTTTCGCCGCTAATCCGTGCAACGGCCAATAGCAGGCCAGTCATAATGCCTGCCCGCGCAGAACGGTATACGACGTTTGTTACCACTTTCCAATAAGGGGCTCCCAAAGCAGCAGCGGCTTCACGAAGGCTGCTCGGTACAAGCTGCAGCATATTCTCGGTTGTTCTGACCACAACCGGTATCACAATAAGGGAAAGCGCAAGCGATCCTGCCCATCCAGAAAAATGGCCAACATGATGAACAGCAACCTCATACACGAACAAACCAATCACAATCGAAGGTGCGGATAACAGGATGTCGTTGATAAAACGGGTTGTAGGGGCCAGCCAGCCAGTTTTGCCGTATTCGGCAAGATACGTTCCTGCCAGAATACCAACGGGGGTCCCGATGGCGGTGGCAGCCGCTACCATGTAAAGGCTTCCAACTATGGCATTTAACAGGCCACCGGAACTGCCCGGTGGGGGAGTCATTTTTGTAAACACACCGATATTGATGTAGCTGAATCCATGTGCAAATAATGTCCAAAGTATCCAAACCAGAAAGAACAAGGCGAAAATAACGGTTGCGGTTGCGATACTCAAAGTCAACTTATTGACTAACTTACGTCTCATGTATCTGGCATTCAAATGACTCATGATTGAGTTCCTTCACGCTTGGCCAATCGGATTAGAAGCAGTTTGGCCAGTGCAAGTACGATGAATGTGATCACGAACAGCGTAAGGCCGAGTGTAATCAGGGATGATGTGTAGACGTCCCCGACAGCTTCCGTAAATTCGTTAGCCAATGCGGAAGAGATTGTGTTTCCGGGCATCAGCAACGAGGATGAAAGTTCGTGAGCATTACCAATCACAAAGGTAACAGCCATGGTTTCACCTAATGCTCTTCCCAGTCCCAGCATGATGCCGCCAACCACACCTGTTTTCGTGTAGGGTAGCACCACATTCCAGACAACTTCCCAAGTCGTGGAGCCCAATCCATAGGCTGACTCCTTAAGCATGCCAGGGACAATCTCAAAAACATCACGCATGACTGACGATGTGAAAGGGATGACCATGATTGCAAGGATGATCCCTGCGGTGAGCATACCGATTCCCATTGCCGGGCCTTGGAAGATCTCACCAATTAAAGGCAAGTTTCCCATGTGATCATTTATCCATGGCTGGCAGTTGTCAGCAAAGAAGGGTGCAAATACAAACAAGCCCCACATACCATAAATGATGCTCGGAATACCTGCAAGCAGTTCGATCGCCACTCCTATCGGGCGCTTAAGCCAGGCCGGTGAAAGTTCAGTGATGAAGATGGCCACACCAAAACTAACGGGTATGCCAATCAGCATCGCGATGAAGGATGTGATAATGGTTCCATAGATTGGTACTAATCCGCCAAATTGTACGTCGACAGGATTCCATGCAGGGCTTGTGAAAAAGGAAGGACCGAATGCTTTTAAGGCAGGAAGGCTTCCGATAAATAAAGTCAGGATAATGCCAAATAACAATATGAAAACCAAAAATGCGAAAAACATGGTCGTTCTTCGAAACAGCCTGTCTAGGATTGCTCCTAAGTGTTTATTTTGGGTGTCCATTAGATAAATTCAATTTTCTTCTTATAATTAGTTTCAAGCCAACATGCCGGAGAAGCGAGTTCCTCTCCCCCGGCAGCCTAATTTATAGCGACCATTCTATGCCGATATAATTATTTTTGCACCATGCTGTCATTCCAAACTGCGGAACCGTCCGCACCCTTGATGCTAGTTTTCCAGCTGTTCTGGATCAATGTAACCACGCTGGCTGGCATTGGAACGTAATCCAGTGATTTCGCCAGCTTGTCGCCTGCATTGTATCCCCAGCTGAAGAATTTCAACACTTCTTTAGCTGAGTCGGTTTTTGCCTGGGTCTTTTGCATCAGGATAAATGTGGCGCCAGCTATAGGCCACGTTGCCTTGCCTGGTTCATTAGTAAGGATTTCATAAAAGCCTGGAGCCTTGTCCCATTCTGCATATTGAGCAGCTGATTGGAAGCTGTCAATGCTTGGCGACACAAACTCGCCATCACGATTCTGCATGGTCACAACTGGAAGGGCATTTTGCTTCGCATAAGCATACTCTACATAAGCGATAGAATACTTTACGCGTTGCGCATAAGAAGCTACACCTTCGTTGCCTTTGCCGCCAATTCCGCATGGCCAGGATATCGATGTGTCAGCACCCACTTTATCATTCCATTCCTTGCTTACTTTAGACAGGTAGTTAGCAAAAACGAAAGTGGTACCGGAACCATCTGAACGGTGAACGACGGTGATGTTGGAATCAGGCAAAGCCAGGCTTGGGTTCAGGCTCTTAATGGCTGGATCATTCCATTTCGTGATCTTTTTCAGGAAGATGTTAGCCAGCACTTCACCGCTCAGCTTCAAATCACCTGAAGCGACACCGGGAATATTGACTACAGGAACAATCCCACCGACTACAGTAGGGAATTGTGCAAGGCCATTTTTGTCGAGCTCGTCTTGTTTCAGTGGTTTGTCAGACGCACCAAAATCCACGGTCTTGTTCTCGATCTGCTTGATGCCGCCGCCAGAACCGATGGATTGATAGTTTAATTTAACGTTTGACTTTGTGCTGTATACGTCAGCCCATTTTGCATAAATGGGGTATGGGAAGGTTGCGCCGGCACCTGTTAAATCAACGGCATAGGATACGGTAGCAGCGCCAAGACTAAGAGCTAAAAAACCAGCCTTGAGCGCAAAATTGAATTTTTGCATGTAGTTCTCCAGAGAATTCGGTGTTTGTGAATTAAGGTAAAAATGTCACACAATATATTAAACTTGAAATATGACAGTTATGTGACAGACCCTATCTTTGTTGCTTCAATTGCCTGATATCGCGCGAATCTACTTACTTAGAAGATTGGTCCTGTTAATGTATAATTATGGTTTGGAAATGTGAAACTATGATGAAAGTTTGTCAATAATGGAAGCTGAACAACTCAATTTAATCGCTAACCGTTTGAATGATCTCGCAACGAGAAACATCGCCCTACGGGGGTACCTTTGACTTTGATACGAAACAGCAAAGATTAGAGGAGGTATCGAAGTTGCTGGAAGACCCCAAGGTCTGGGATGATAACGAGCGATCCCAGAAGCTTGGAAAGGAAAAGCGTGAACTTGAATCGATCGTTCGGACATTGGTGCAGGTTGATAGTGAGTTGCGGGACAGTTCAGAACTTTTTGAATTGGCCAGGAACGAAGAGGATGATGATACCTTAAGAAGCGTCGATGAAGATACGCGGTCAATCGAACTCCGTGTTTCCGAAATGGAGTTTCGAAGGATGTTCTCTGGTTCGATGGATGCCAATAACTGCTTCCTTGAGTTTCAATCTGGAAGCGGTGGGACGGAGGCTCAGGATTGGGCAGGCATGTTGTTGAGAATGTACCTTCGTTACTGCGAAAGAAAAGGCTTTAAAGTCGAGGTGCTGGAAGAAGCAGAAGGCGACATAGCAGGTATAAAGGGCGCGTCGATTAAGGTGACCGGAGACTATGCCTACGGAACGTTGAGAACTGAAAGCGGCGTTCATCGTTTGGTAAGGAAGTCGCCTTTTGATTCTAATGCAAAGCGTCATACGTCGTTTGCAAGTGTTCAGGTTTTCCCGGAAGTGGATGACTCCATCGAAGTCGAGATCAATCCTGCCGACCTTAGAATCGATACGTATCGAGCAAGTGGGGCAGGTGGTCAGCACATCAATAAAACAGATTCTGCAGTCCGCATTACCCATATCCCTACCAATACCGTCGTGCAATGCCAGAATGACCGTTCGCAGCATCGAAACAAGGCTGAAGCGATGAACATGCTTAAAGCGCAACTCTATGCGCTGGAATTAAGGAAACGCAATGAAGAGAAGCAGGCGCTGGAAGATGCCAAGACGGATATCGGATGGGGGCACCAGATAAGAAGCTACGTTCTTGACCAGTCAAGGATCAAGGATCTGAGAACGAATGTGGAAATAGGTAATACTCAAGGTGTTCTGGATGGTGATCTGGATCCATTTATAACTGAAAGTTTAAAGCAGGGAGTTTGATGTGACAGAGGATAATGACAACCACGTAATTGCTGAACGCAGAGAAAAGCTCAGGGCGCTTCGTGAGAAGGGGGTGCCTTTTCCGAATGATTTCAAGCCCGATCATTATGCTTCGGCACTTCATGAGCAATATGGGCATCTTGAGAACGACCTGTTGGAAGAGCGTGCTGTAGCAGTAAAGATTGCTGGGCGAATGATGTTGAAACGCGTGATGGGGAAAGCGAGTTTTGCCACAATCCAGGACAAGTCAGGTCGAATTCAACTCTTTATAGCCAAAGACAGTGTCGGTGATGAAGTTTACGATGCGTTCAAGCACTGGGATTTAGGGGATATCGTTGCCGGTGTCGGCGTCCTTTTCAAGACTAAAACCGGTGAGCTTTCTATTAAGGTAACGGTTTTAAGACTTTTGACGAAATCGTTAAGGCCTCTGCCTGAAAAGTTTCATGGCTTATCGGATCAAGAGGTTCGCTACAGGCAGCGTTATGTGGACTTGATCGTGTCTGAAGAGACTCGAAAGACATTTATAACGAGAAGTAAAATCGTATCTTCAATTCGCGAATTCATGATTTCAAATGATTTTCTCGAGGTGGAAACACCGATGCTGCACCCTATCCCCGGAGGGGCCGCAGCCAAGCCGTTTATCACGCATCATAATGCGCTCGACATGCAGATGTTTATGCGAATTGCGCCGGAGCTATACTTGAAAAGGCTAGTTGTCGGTGGATTTGAGAGGGTTTTTGAAATCAATCGAAATTTCAGAAATGAAGGCATCAGTGTTCGCCACAATCCAGAATTCACCATGATGGAGTTCTATGCAACCTACACCGATTATAAATGGCTGATGGATTTTACTGAAGCCTGTATTCGTAAAGCCGCCTATGCCGCTTACGGATCAGCTAATCTGACTTATCAGGGTCGTGCGCTTGATCTTGAAAAGCCTTTTCAGCGTTTGACGATTGTCCAGGCTATCAAGCAATATGCCCCGGAGTATGATGACCAGCAACTGCAAGATAGCGAATTTATTCGAAAAGAACTGCTTAAGTTCGGAGTCAAGCCATTTGATCATGTAGGGATTGGTGCGCTTCAATTGGCTTTGTTCGAAGAAACGGCTGAGGGCCAATTGTGGGATCCAACTTATATCATCGATTACCCGGTTGAAGTCTCTCCATTGGCACGAGCCTCGGATGCAAACCCTGAAATCACGGAACGCTTCGAGCTTTTCATCACAGGTCGTGAGATTGCGAACGGATTCTCTGAATTGAATGACGCTGAAGATCAGGCAGCAAGATTTCAGTCTCAGGTTGCAGCAAAGGAAGCGGGTGACGAGGAGGCGATGTTTTACGATGCTGATTTCATCCGTGCCCTTGAATACGGAATGCCGCCCACGGGAGGATGTGGAATCGGGATTGACCGGCTCGTGATGTTGCTGACCGACAGTGCAAGCATTCGCGATGTGATTCTGTTTCCTCATATGCGAAAAGAAGTGTAGTCCTTTATTTTCAATGGCCTCTGCATATATTTCCTGGCAGGAAAGGCGTCATGAAACATCGGGTGTGGTTGCTAAACAACCACACCCATTCAGTACCTAATCGTAAAAACTAAACAGCATATTCTTATAATTAAATAGTATATAAAATTATCATTAGGTTTTGTTATCATTATATTTAATTGCAAAAGTATGAAAGAAGACTATTAAATCTCCGTTGCGATATAGACCATCTATTGGTGAATTGTAATAAATAAAGGAAATTTAGCAAAAAAACTGTTGTTTATGTGCAACAAAATGACGGTTTTATGACTTTATGTAATCAAATTGTAATAAAAGGCAATCAAAATCAGCCTATAAATTTTTAACTGAATTTTTAAAAAAACTAGGAGTTGTTATGAAATCGATGAAGTTGCGCAGCGTAACTGCCGCGTTGGCTGGAATGCTGTTGGTAGGATGGGGCGTGAACGCGATGGCTGATACGACAGACGATCTATTGCAGGCCTTGATCGCAAAGGGTGTGCTGACTGAAGAAGAAGCGGCGCCACTTCTTAAGGGTCGTGAAGCTGAAATCAATAAAAAGGCCCAAGACAAGAATTCAGAGATCAAGGCCTCATTCAAGGATGGCATCGGTTTCGAATCCGGTGATCATCAGAATGCAATCTCTGTAAATGGTCGTATTCAGGCCGATTACCATACCTACGGTCAGGCTAATGCACAAAATACGGACACGTTTGATGTTCGTCGTGCCTACCTTACCGTTAAAGGAAAATTCTATAGCGACTACGAATTCAATGTCACAGCAGACTTCGGACAGGGTCAAACGACAGCTTGCCCGGCCGGGACAGCCTGTACAGCAACGAATCAACTGGACGTTGCCTACTTCGGAATTAACTGGTGGGAATCTGCAAGATTGCGCTTCGGTCAAATTGATATGCCATTCGGTATGGAGCACTTAACAAGTGATTTGTTTACAGACTTCACTGAACGCGGACTGACTGAGGCGCTTGTTCCAGGTAAAGAACGCGGTGCAGAAGTTTTTGGTACCCCAGCCAAGGGTGTTTGGTACGGTTTGGCTCTTTCTACAGGCCGTGGCAAGAACGTAAACAATGCTGACAACCAAGTCGACGGTCTGGATGTGATCGGACGCGCAACAGTCAACTTGGCTGATATCTTCAATCAGCAGGGTGTTGTGTATCACGTCGGTGCTGATTTTTCACACGGGAACGTGTCTGCTGATCAGGCTACTAACAGCGGTGTGCTTGCTACAAACTCCTTCCTGGTCGGTCAAGGAAATGCGAAGTCCCAGACTGAAGGACGTGGTATCACCTTCTTCTCGCCTGGTAGCTTGAATATGGCTCCCGGTGCTGACGTAGAACGCACACGTATGGGTCTTGAAGCTGCCATCGGTTACGGTCCGTTCAAAGTTCAATCCGAGTGGATGAGGCATGACTATAACGGGGTATCATTGTCGACACCTACAGGAAGTACGAGTCATAACTTCGATAAGAACGTGTCAGCTTGGTACGTATCAGCCAACTGGATCCTGACTGGCGAAAGCTATGTGGACACCTATAAGGAAGGTGTATGGGGTCGTATCCATCCCAAGAACGAATTCGTTCATCCTAGCGCAGGCGAGGGTATAGGTGCATGGGTCGTAGGTATCCGTTTCGATCAATACAATGCGGATGACTTTGCATTCGGTACAGGAGCGGGAGCAGTATCAAAGATTTCTACAACACCAGGAGCGATCGGCAACGGTATCTCAACTCCGGATGGTGCGCATGCCTGGACTGCAGGTGTAACGTGGATTCTTAACCCCAATCTGCGTTTCCAAGCTAACTACATCGACACCAAGTTCGAAAATGGTTACGTGGCATTTAAAGATGACCAAGGTAACGTGAAAGGCATAACTAACGGTGAAAAAGCTGTTACTTTACGCGGAACGTTCGACTTCTAAAGTTAGTGTTTGCTAGCGTGAGAAAGCCCACTTTGCAGTGGGCTTTTTTTTTAACCAAAAATACCCTGAACAACTTGCCTAGAAACCGTATAAGTTTAATCAAAATCATAATACAATCTAACCCATGTATCAGAAAAAACGATTAAATTTCCGGATCCTGGAACTTCAAAATTTCATGCGGATATTGATGGTGATCGCGACCACCTGGATCGCATCCGATTTCCATTGGATCCTTGGTATTGATGACCCCTGGACCAAGTTTGTTTGGCTGCCGGCTGGTGTCGCACTTGGCTTTACACTTGCATACGGTTACCGGTTGTGGCCAGGCGTGTTGCTTGGTTTGATGATGGCTTCTGCATCGAATCACTTGCCAGTCACGAATGTACTGATCAATGCATTAAGCGGCACATTGGAGGTGCTGACGGCATACTACATGCTCAACAAGATCGCTGAGTTTGATTTGTCACTCAGACGTTTGCGCGATCTATTCTCGTTGATGAATACTGTCATCATTACGCCGTTGATCGGTGCAGGGATAGCAGTTTCTCTATTGGTGTTTGCTGGAATACATGATCAAGTTACGGTCCTTTCCCAATTTGCTCATGCGTGGCAAAAGAACACCTTAAGTTATTTGTTGATCACACCCGCCATACTCTCGATTTTCTATTACGAGCCCTTGCGCTGGAATAAATTAAAAATATTCGAAGCATTATTCCTCTCATTTCTGGTTGTACTGGTTTGTTCGGTCGTATTCTTTGAGGTCATCGATATACCCAAGAGTTTCATTCTCCAGCCAAAATCCTTCATGCTATTCCCAATGGTTATGTGGGCAGCCGTCAGTTTTCATCAGCGCGGGGCTGCAATAAGCATTCTGTTTGTGGCTTTTGCCGCCATGATTGGTGGACTGAATCATGTTGGATTGTATGGGTATGATTTCTATCGAGAAGATCTAGTCAATTACTGGTTATTCGTACTGATGGTTTCTGTCACGGGTGGCGTGCTGTCCAGCTTGAATGTGGGCAGAATGCGTTCTGAAGAAAAACTAAAAAGTCAGTTGAACCTCTACAATACGTTGATTCATGCCCAATCCGATGCAGGAGAAGGAGTGGTCGTCATTGAAAAAGGCAAGATTGTTTATGCCAACGATGCGCTATGGAAAATAGGTGGTTATGAGCCAGGTGACATTCCATTAGGCTCCGATTTCATGATGTTGATCCATCCATCTGACAGGAAGCGCATAGCAGAGATGAACCATATGCGTCTGCTAGGCTTTGCCCAGCCAAGCCGTTACGAGGCATTGGGTCTAGCCAAGAAAGGGCATCCTGTTCCGGTCGAGATTGCGTCAGCAAACTATCGTGACGATAGTGAGCGAATTGTCACCCTGGTCAT
>CAIPBJ010000075.1 GCA_903863255.1 uncultured Methylophilaceae bacterium | reverse complement strand
CCACCAATTTTGTAGTAATCCGCATCGATTCGACTATCTCCACTGGCATAACTGCTTTGTTTTGCATATTCCGCTGTATATAAAACCTTCCAATCGTCATTGATTTTGTGTGCCCCATTTAGACGTAATCCCAAAACCTTATTTGATTGATCTGCATTGCTATTGAGTAAAGTACCGTTATTTAGAGTCCCTGCACCAAACCAAGCATTGCCAAATCCTAAGTCGTCAAAACTTGATAAATATCCATACCCAACTAATGATTCGGTCGGAGAAAAGTGGTAATTGATATTTGCGATTTCTAATGAACCATCCGTGCGTAACTTGGTATTGGTTTGCCTAACAGCCTCAAAATGAGCCAAATAAACGTCGGTCTTTTCTATGGATTGATTTAGAACGGAAACGCCATCAAATACCTGCATTACTTGACGGAATCCGATATCACCAATAAACCTAACATTATCGAGATTAACTTGCTGACGTCCTAAACGGATTTTTGTCTTCTGAATTCCAGTCCAGTCAAGGAATAACTGGTTAACACCTGTATAGTCTGGATCGACTATCTTTGCATAACCAACCTTATTTGGCTGGTTAGATGCTGGAGTATAAACACTCCCAAAAGGAGTGCTGTCATTGAAGTTGTCATCCAGTTTCCCAACACTGATAATTTGCGCTCCAACACTAACATCATGGTAAGGGGCGGTTTGCCAACCAATCAAAGAACGAAGGGTTATGCCATGGGCATCTTCCAATGGCTTGTTTGATGCAGAGGTGCCTGCTGGGCCATTTCCGTCTTGAGAAACATTTTCATAACGCAGACGAAAACTGGTTAAATTTTTACCCGCTTTAATCGCATCCATAAATGAATACTGACTGGGTTCATCTTCGGCAAATGCCAAATGACTAATTCCAGAAAACCCTATTAATAATGCGATAGAAACTTGACTACACTTGAATCTCATATTACCTTGCATGTTGTTACTCCTTTTTTTGCGAGAATGGGTGACACGTACTTAACTGTGCGTGGGCCTGTCCTGGCCGACAGGCCCTTCTTTCTTTTAGAGACTCCTCCTTATATATCTATTTCATCATGATTTTATTTTGAAACCATTGGCGTACTTGATTGGGTCTTTACCATCCCATAAAACACCGTCTATTAGTTTGCTGGTTCGGAATGGATCCTCAGGTAAACTGATACCGATTGCGCTTGCAGCCTCGGAATATATGTCTATGCGATTTACTTTTTTCGCTACGGCTAAGTAATCAGGATCTGATTTAAGCATTCCCCATCGTTTTTGCTGTGTGAGAAACCACATCCCATCAGAAAGATACGGAAAACTAACTTGTCCTTCATTAAAGAATTTCATGTGGTTAGGATCTTCCCAACTTTTACCAATACCATTATCGTAATGTCCTAAAAATCGCCCAGTGATAATATCTTCAGGAGCATCTAAATAGTTCTTTCCTGAGATAAGGCTAGCAACACTAGCTCTATTAGCGCTTGTATCAATATAACGACTGGCTTCAAGGATGGCCATTACTATGGCACGTGAAGTATTAGGATTATTTGCAACAAATTCTGAAGTTGTACCGATTACTTTTTCTGGATGGTCAACCCAAATTTCCTGACTGGTCGCGACCGTGTAGCCAACATTGTCATAAATTGCGCGCGCATTCCATGGCTCACCAACACAATTACCATCCATATTTCCTGCTTGCATGTTAGCTACCATTTGTGGAGGAGGAACTACTATAGTTTTAACATCTTTCATTGGATTGATATCATGAGCAGCAAGCCAATAGTACAGCCACATGGCATGAGTTCCTGTCGGAAAGGTTTGCGCAAAAGTGTATTCACGTTGCTCGCTTGCCAATAGGCCTTTTAATGCTTCGCCACTAGTTACTCCTTTTTCTTTGAGTTGATTAGCTAGTGTTATTCCTTGTCCATTGTTACTTAGAGTCATCAAGATATTCATGTCTTTTTGCAAGCCACCAACGCCCATTTGCAAACCATAAACTAACCCGTAGAGCACATGGGCAGCATGCAATTCCCCATTGACTGTTTTGTCGCGAATTGCAGCCCATGAAGCTTCTTTAGAAGGCACAATTTTGATGCCATACTTTTTATCAAAACCCATTTCAGCGGCAACAATTATCGGAGCACAATCTGTAAGAGGAATAAACCCAATTTTTACTTCAGTAATTTCGGGTGCATCTGAACCTGCAGCCCAGGCATTATTACTAATCTTATCTGGTACTAAACCCATCATTGTTGATGCTCCCATTGCTGCGACAGCTGCCTTGCAGAAAAAATTACGTCGGTTTTTATCAATTGATTCATCTGTGATCTTCTCACTAGAACTTTTTGGCATTTTGTCATTAGTAATCATTCTTTATCCTAAGCATCAAAACAAAAAAGGCGTCATGCAAATGGAGTTTATCCAATGCAAGGACGCCTTTGTCCGTTGAGCCAACAATAGCTCAAACTAAAACATTTGTTCTATTTCCCACCGTTAGGAACAGAACATCTATTTAAAACCTTTTATGTTAAAGCAACAACTTTGCTGCTTTAACCACTTGTTCTGCTAATGTTGCTAACCTCATATTCTGACTCATCGCCATATTTCTTAACATAGCATACGCTTCGTCTTCAGTAATATTGCGCTGCTTCATCAATAAACCTTTGGCCTTTTCAATTACTTTTCTTTCGGCCAACTTTGTGTTTGCTTCATTAAGCTCATCTTTGAGTATCTTAAATTCATCAAACCTAACAATTGCTGCATTTATAACTGGGGTTAATCTTTCAAT
>CAIPBJ010000074.1 GCA_903863255.1 uncultured Methylophilaceae bacterium | reverse complement strand
CTTTATGCAGCCTGTTTGAACCCGGTGTGTATGCCTGCGCTTGCTGCGACACGCTTTTATTCGATGCCTCAGAAAAATTCGACTCCCAGACAGGCTGGCCTTCTTTTAGCCAGCCCATCAAGGAGAATGCCATCGCCTACTTCCTAGATGAAAGCCTGGCCGTTCCCAGAATCGAAACCACCTGCAACACCTGCGATGCGCACCTGGGCCACGTCTTTCCGGACGGCCCAAGTCCCAGCGGGTTGAGGTATTGCATGAACGCCCTTGCCTTGAGGCGCAAATAATCAAAAAGTGCGTTAAGACTAATTCTTGGCTGCGTTTTGGTCCTGCTCGGCGTAATAGGCCCGGACCTGCTCCATATCGAACTCTCTCGCCCACTCAATGATCTTATCCAGCGCAACGGCACCAATCTCGCCTTGCTGGGCATGAATACCGGCTTGTTCACGAATCACCAGGATACCGGGGATCTTTGAAACCTCGAAGTATTCGGCTATCTCAGGATTCGCTTCGGTATCAACCATCCCGAACAAGATATCCGGATTCTTCTCTGATGCGGCCTCGAAAACGGGCGTGAAAGCCACGCATGGATCACACCAAGGCGCCCAGAAATCGACAATCACGAAAGGGTTGTTGACGATCGTTTCCTTGAAATTGGCTTTGTTAAGTTCGATTAAGGCCATTTGAATATCCTGCTAAAAAAATTAATTTCGAGATTCTAACTCAAATTACCGGGTTACCCCAATGCTCTGTGAAAAAGAGCTCGCCAAGCTCCTTGCGTTTTCGGGGGGCCACTTCCCGTTCCAACACTTCTCCGCTTAGGGTGCCCTGATCCGCTGGATAGCCTACTGAGAGCATCGCCATGAGGGTATACTGTTCTGGTACCCCAAAACCAACCCTCGCCTTGGTACTATCAAAACCACCCATCTGATGCGCCATCAAACCCATGGATGCCGCTTGCAGACAAAGGTTCTCAGCTGCGGCTCCCGTGTCATATTGGGCCCATCGGTTCGGCTGCTGATTATGGCCGAACAGGGAATCGGAAATGATCAAGAACAGGAGCTGGGAATCCTTAGCCCAGGATTGGTTACCTGGAACGATACAATCAAACGCCTTGGCCCAGGCATAGGGATTCACCTTTTTGTCCCAAACAATGAATCGCCAGGGCTGATCGCCAAAACAGGACGGCGCCCATCTGGCCGCTTCGAGCAATGCTATGACCTGATCCCGGCTGACGACTTTATCCGGATCATAGGCGCGTCCGCTCCATCGCTCGGCAAGCGTTGAATCGATGGGTACTTGGGTAATGGCTGGTTTCTTCATTTTTCTGTTCCCTTATATCAAGTGGATTTTCTTTCTGGATTAAAGCGTTGGATAATCGGTATAGCCCTTGTCCGTTCCACCGTAGAACGAGCTCTGATCAGCGGCATTCAAAGGTGCATCCAAGCGGAATCGTTCGACCAGGTCAGGATTGGCAATGAATGGCACACCAAAAGCGACCAGATCCACATTGCCGCTCGCGATGGCCGCATTGCCTCGAGCCTTGTCGTAGGCCAGGTTGGCCATGTAGTTTCCCTTGAAGTGCTTACGAAGCGCCACAAAATCAAAAGGAGGCGTTTTCTCTCCCGTCATGCCGCCTTCAACGGCGTGAAGATAAGCGAGCTTGAGTGGGCTGAGTGCCTCAGCAAAAGCATTGAACAATGTTTGCGGATCGGAGTCACGGATATCGTTGAACGGATTCAGTGGAGACACACGAATCCCGACCTTATCCGCACCGGCCACGTCCACGACGGCGCAAACGACTTCCAAAGGAAAACGCATGCGGTTTTCGACAGACCCGCCATACTGATCCGACCGTTTGTTGGTTCCATCACGAAGGAACTGATCCAGGAGGTATCCATTGGCAGCGTGAATCTCGACTCCGTCAAACCCGGCTTTGAGGGCATTCTTGGTCGCGGTCACGTAGTCAGCGACGATAGAGGGCAACTCTTCAGCGTCAAGTGCCCTTGGCGTCACGAAGTCCTGCAAACCCTGGTAAGTGAAAGCCTTTCCCGATGGCTTGATGGCGGAAGGCGCAACAGGCAAGGCTCCGTTTGGCAACAGGGACGGATGCGAGATTCTTCCTACATGCCAAAGTTGCAACACGATCTTGCCGCCCTTTGCATGGACCGCATCCACCACCTTCTTCCAGCCCTGTACCTGGTCATCGGAATGAATGCCGGGAGTGGCAGGGTAGCCATGTGCCATTGCTGATATCGGGGTCGCTTCAGTGATGATGAGACCGGCAGTGGCCCGTTGTTCATAATAGGTGACGTTCATTGCCGTTGGCACATTGCCCTCACCTGCCCGGTTCCGGGTTAGGGGCGCCATTACGATACGATTCTTCAAAGCCATGCTACCAACCTCGATTGGGCTAAATAAATCTGTCATATTCCATCCTTACCAATAAAAAAACCAATTAAAAGAAGCTATTCTTGTATCAAAGCGGTTTGGGCGGGTCAAAGAACCTGACCCCTTCGATCAGCAACGTGACGTCGATGTCATCCCCAATCGGCGCATCAGGCTTGATTCCCCAGCCGTATCCATAATCCGACGCCCTGATCACGGTATGTGCCTCCAGACCGGCCCGGTGGCCGCCCCAGGGATCTGCCCCGAACCCAAGGACTTTAAATGGGAAGGCTATCTCCTTAGTCACGCCGTGCATCGTAAAGTTTCCGGTCAGGATGCCTTCATTGGCACTTTTAGCCTCCACTCGCGTGCTGACAAAGGTCATTTCGGCAAATTTAGCCACATCCAGATATTCCTCTTTCTGGATATGTTCGTCACGCCTGGCATTGCTGCTGTTGATGCTCAGCATATTGATCTTCGCTTCGACACTTGACCCGGAAAGATTGGATCGGTCGATTCGAATCGTGCCGGTCACATCGCTGAACGTACCCGAAGTTTTTGAAGCGACGTGCCGAATCGTCCAATTTGCAAAACTATGCGTATTATCGATCTTGTAGTTCTCTACCTCTGCCGTCGCAATCTGGGAGAAAAGGATCAAGCCCAAAAAAGGCACCAGAAACTTCATGATGGTTTCCTTTTTCAATGCTTCAAACGTTTTGTGATCGTTGCCACGCGTTCGCCTAACGATTCCGCGGTAAGCAGGTCACTTTTCAATGGCGCAACATCGGCACCCTGGTCGCTGTTCGCCTGGGCCATGGCTCCGAGCGAACTGCCCAGCCTGTTCAGGTCATCGACCGATCCGGTACTGCTGTTGTTTCCGGGCAACAAATGCTGTCCCACCCAAATCATGCCGTGCTGCGCAGCAAAAACGGCCAACTGGATCAGGGTATTCAGCTTGTCACCACTCTGGCTGGCTGAAACCGTAAAACCCGCAGCCACCTTGTCTTGCCAACCACGTTTATACCAAATTCCTGAGCTTGCATCCATAAATGCTTTGAATTGTGCCGAGGCCGAGCCCATGTAAGTCGGACTTCCAAAGATGATCCCATCCGATTCCGCCAGCAACTCCCATTTCTGCTGCGCCTCTTCCGCTGTAAGCAGAATCGCCTCCACACCCTCTACCCGCCCGACACCTCTGGCCACGGCCTGTGCCTGCGCTGCCGTATGCCCGTAACCGCTATGAAATACAATGGCAACCTTTGTCATGATCCCTCTCCTTTAAGTTAAACACTTATCAAACGTTTTACTCAGCAATCATCGGCAGATCGAACAGGATAAGCTCCGAATATGACTCCGTGATGACTTCAATGACCTTCTGGTTCTCAACCATCAGGGCATCTCCCGAATACAATGTCTCTCCTTCCACCCCAACCTGACCCGTCACCACCTGCAAATAGGCACAACGGTCCGCCCCAAGTTCGGCACGAAGCGGCTTGCCGCCGTCGATGACGGAAGCATGGATCCTGACGTCCTGGTTGATATGGATCGCGCCTTCCTGATCGGGGGAGGCGATCAGGCACCATCTGTTTTCCTTGAGGTCTTTCCCAAAATGCCTTTCCTCGTAACCCGGTGTGAGATCCTTTCGATTCGGCAGGATCCATATCTGAAGCAAGTGCACATCGTGATCAGACGAAGCATTGATTTCACTGTGCCTGACACCCGTCCCTGCCGTCATGCGCTGTACGTCACCCGCCCGAATGACCGAACCGTTACCCATGCTGTCAGTATGCCTCAACTCCCCGGAAATCATGTAGGTCACGATCTCCATGTCACGATGAGCATGCATACCGAATCCCATTCCCGGAGCTACCACATCTTCATTGATCACCCTGAGCACCGAATAGTTCATATGCGCTGGATCGTAGTAATCGGCAAAGGAAAACGAGTGGTAGCTATCCAGCCACCCGTGATTGGCATGCCCACGTTCACCTGACCTTCGAATTCTATGCATATCATTCAATCCCATTGAACAAATAAATACATGATAAATTAGTTATCTAAAGCTAGATAGCGAATAATTTTGCATATATCATTCAAATATTATGAATTCAAAATTGACGCTGGACGCCTTGGAAGTACTGGATGCGATCGCGCGTAAGGGCAGTTTTGCAGCCGCAGCCGAATCCCTCTTCCGTGTACCCTCCGCCATCACCTATACGGTCAGGCGTCTCGAAGAGGAATTGGGCGTCACACTCTTCAACCGGACCGGGCATCGTGCAGAGCTGACGGAAGCGGGATCGGAACTGCTTCGTGAAGGCAGGCATCTTCTGCGAGCGGCCCAGGAGCTGGAATCCCATGTGAAACGCGTGGCCACCGGCGTGGAGACGGAGGTCAGCATTGCGATAAGCGACCTGTTCAGGATCGATCCTGTTTACGATATCATCGAACGGTTCTATCAACAGGGCTTTGGAACACGTATACGTTTGCTGCGAGAGGTCTATGGCGGTGCCTGGGATGCCCTGATTGACGGCCGGGCATGCATCAGCATCGGCGCGCCCGGTGAAGGGCCGTCCGGAGGCGGTTATTCTTCAAAAGCGATCGGTACCCTGGAGTTCCATTTTGCCGTGGCGGTCAACCATCCGCTTGCCAGGCTGCCCGACCCTTTGCAGAATCAGGACATTCAGCAATACTTGTCCATTGTGGCAGCAGACTCCTCTCGAAACCTGCCACCCCGAAGTTCAGGTATCCTTGCAGGTCAGGACACGCTTGCCGTGCCGGACATGCAAAGCAAATTGCTCGGCCAGATCCGCGGTCTGGGAGTCGGCTACATACCGAAACAAATGGCAGAACGATCCGCAAGAAAAGGGGAACTTATCATTAAACAGGTGGCCGAACCCAAACCCGAGATCACGGCTTTCCTTGCCTGGCGATCGGCGGGAGGCAAAGCTCAGCAGTGGCTGTTGAAGGAAATGGAGAGTCTTCGTCTGGAAGATCTCCTGCCGTAAACAAACCATGCAAATCCTTAACACTTAGACCCAGTCCGTATCCCAATGAATAACTAGATAAGAATCCATCCAAATGAATAAACAACCCATCGACAGCATCATCGCCTCCATCAGTCAGGTGATCCTCGGAAAAGATAAGCAGATCAAACTCTCCCTAGCCTGTCTTCTGGCAGGAGGCCATTTGCTGATCGAGGACATTCCGGGCGTTGGGAAGACCACCCTGGCCCATGCACTCGCGACGTCGATCGGCCTGGATTTTCGTCGCATCCAGTTCACAAGCGACCTTCTCCCTGCAGACATCCTTGGTGTTTCGGTTTACGACAGAAACGCTGCAAATTTCAAATTCCACCCCGGCGCCGTTTTCACCCACGTCTTGCTTGCTGATGAAATCAACCGTGCTACGCCAAAGGCTCAAAGCGCGCTTCTTGAAGCCATGGAGGAGGGACAGATCACGATGGACGGCGAAACGCGGGAGCTCTTAAGGCCGTTCTTTGTGATTGCGACTCAGAATCCCACCCACCATATCGGAACGTACCCATTACCCGAATCCCAACTGGACCGCTTCCTGATGCGTATCGAAATAGGCTATCCCGATGAGGCTTCGGAACGTGCCTTACTTAAGCAGGCGGGAGGGCGAGATAAAACAAACGACATCATTGCAGCTGCCGATGCTGCCACCCTGCTCGAACTGCAGCGGGACGTTACGGGCGTGCACCTATCGGAGGCCCTCCTTGACTACCTGCAGGCCTTATTGCGCTATAGCCGGGAATCCGCCACTTTCAACATCGGACTCTCCCCTCGGGCAGGACTTGCCCTTAAAGCCAGCGCTCAGGCCTGGGCTTTGATCCACGGAAGGGACTTCGTGCTGCCAGAGGACATTCAAGCCGTTCTCCCCAGCGTGGCAAACCACCGTCTGCAACCGGTCAATAACGGTGAAAAAGTGAGATACGCTTCAGAACTCATGCTTCGTTCGGTCGCCATCCCGTAATGACAGAAGGGTTGAGAGAAAAACTCCAATGGCGTAACTGGCTGCGGACTGCAAGCAGTTCGAACGGAGCATCCGTGCTGACAAGACGGCATATCTATATCCTGCCAACACG
This sequence comes from uncultured Methylophilaceae bacterium, assembly GCA_903863255.1. Lineage (GTDB taxonomy): Bacteria > Pseudomonadota > Gammaproteobacteria > Burkholderiales > Methylophilaceae > CAIPBJ01. The sequence continues at coordinate 6,580 of CAIPBJ010000074.1, read as the reverse complement.
CTTCGGGATCGGATTCGGAACGATCCTGCTGGCCATGCTGATCGGATCGATCAACTACTCGCTCAGCCTGGGGTTTGCCATGACCTTCCTTCTCGCAGGCGCGGGAAACATAGCCATGTTGCATACCTGGCGGAATCTCTTCCAACTTCGCCTCAGACCATTATCGGTTAAGACTGTGTATGCGGGGCAGGATGCCCTTTTCGAGATCGGAATAGCCGACACCCGTCACCGTAAACGTTTTTCCATTTGTGCTTCTTTCCGGGATGCTGAAAAGGTCGTGCATGATATTCCCGAATCATCCGAGGTCGCATTTGAGCTCGCTTCCCCATCGGTGGCACGTGGCTGGCTGATCCCGGGAAGAATAACGATCCATACCGAATTCCCCCTGAACCTTTTCCATGTATGGTCTTATGCCTCCATGGATTTAAAGTGCCTCGTGTACCCGCACCCTTCCGATCTCAACCTGCCCATCCCGCCTTCACCCAGCGAAGGCGAGCTGGGTTATGAGGCAAAATCTGTCGGTGACGAAGATTTTAACGGCCACCGCACTTACCAGATGGGCGACTCGCCAAAAAAGGTGGATTGGAAAGCCTCATCGAAGGAACAGGGACTTCTGGTTAAGGTCTTCGAGGGCACCAGCAAAAGTACGCTCTGGATTGACTGGTTTCAGGTTCCGTTCCATGACAGCGAACAGCGACTCTCACAGATGACTCGCTGGATCATCGATGCCCATTGCGCACGGACTCCCTATGGAATGAAACTGCCAGGACTCGAGATCCCGCCCGACGACAGCGACAGCCATTTTCATCAATGCATGCGAACATTGGCTTTATGGGGTAAAAATGACCAGTAAGCCCTTTCCAAATGACAGCAACTGGCTATTGGCATCCCTTTTCACCGTCATGCTGCCGCATTTGGGACACCTGCCATTCTGGATGTGGGGATTGATGCTCCTGGTAGGGACTTGGCGCTTCCACCTGACTAAAAACCATGCCAGCCTCGGTATCTGGGTGATCCTGCCTATTGCTGCCGCCGCGCTCTTCGGAATCGCTTTCAGCTACCATGGACTCTTCGGCCGCGATTCCAGCGTGGCGCTGCTTGCCTGCATGCTGACGCTCAAACTGCTCGAATCGAACAATCGTCGTGACTTCATCATCCTGATTCTTGGATGCTATTTCCTGACCGTCTCCCTGTTTCTTTTCAATCAATCCATTTTCGCCGGCATCTATGTGCTATTGCCGTTGACCCTCCTGACTTGCACCCTGATCGGGATCAGCCATCCTAATGGCCAGCTCCCGCCCCGATTTCAGATCGGCCTTGCCATCAAGATCCTGGTCCAGGGCGTCCCCCTGATGCTGGTCCTTTTTCTGCTTTTTCCAAGAATTTCGCCCTTATGGGAACTGCCGACCGACGCCTATTCCGGAATGACCGGACTGTCGGACAGCATGGAACCCGGGGCCATAAGTAATCTCAGTCTTTCCGACGCAACCGCCTTCCGTGCAGAGTTCAAAGGGAGCCCTCCCAAGCAAAATCAATTGTACTGGCGCGGACCCGTACTCTGGAATTTTGATGGCCGCAGCTGGAAAATGCTTAACCAGAATGTCGATCTGAGTAAAGAGACCCTTGCCTCAACGGGCGAATCGGTCCGTTATACGGTGACACTCGAACCCCACAACAAGAACTGGCTGCTTACGCTCGACATGCCCAGTCAATTGCCTAAGGACGCGACGGCAAGTCCAGAGCTGCAGGTTCTTTCCCAAACCCCTGTCCGATCGAGGATACGGTACGAGGCGGTATCAAACCTGAAGTACACCCTATCCCCCGAGCTTAACGATCTGGAACGCATCTTTGCCCTTCAACTCCCCGATCACGAGAACCCCAGGAGCCTCGCGCTCGCCGCCTCCTGGAAAAAGGCCAACCTGAGCCCTGAAGCGATTGTGAACAAAACCCTTGAAATGTTCCGCACAGACAAATTCTATTACACCCTGAAACCACCCCTGCTTGGGGTGGATCCGATCGATGATTTTCTCTTCAATACGAAGCGCGGCTTCTGCGAACATTTTTCCGGAAGCTTCGTGTTCCTGATGCGCGCGTCAGGCATCCCGGCAAGAGTCGTAACGGGTTACCAGGGAGGGGAATTGAATCCAGTTGGAAATTACCTGATTGTTCGCCAGTCAGACGCCCATGCCTGGTCTGAAGTATGGTTAAAGGACAAGGGATGGGTACGGGTCGACCCGACCGCAGCCGTTTCTCCAGACCGCGTCGAATCGGGAATGGAATCCTTATCCATCGGAAGCCGAGCCCTACCTATATTTGAAAGGGGTGACCACCCTTTTTTAAGGAACCTTTACCACCACTGGGACGCCATCAATCACAACTGGAACCAATGGATACTGGGTTACGACGACAAGAGACAAACCGAACTTTTTGAACTTCTTACCGGAAAACGGCTGTCCTGGGAGGACTTTACGCTTGGCATGATCATCTGCGTCAGCATGCTTTCCATTCCTACTTATCTCTTCCTTGTCCGGAAGTTAAGGCAGCCCGTCGATCCCGTGCTGAGACTTTACAGGGCATTCCAGGCAAAACTGGCCCGAAAGGGATTGCCATTGTTCGATCATGAGGGGCCCGTTGACCTATCCGAACGAGCCATCGCCCATTTCCCAGATGAGACCGGGACCATAATATCGATCATTCAACACTACAACAAGTTACGATATCAAAGCCAATTCGACCCGGTATCGTTTAAAATCTTCCGACGGCTGATCAGAGATTTCAAATGATGACAAACGAAGACTATATGAAAATCGCCATTGAGTTGGCTCAACGAGCGTCGCAGTCCGGTGAAGTTCCGGTTGGTGCCATCGTGGTCCAGGCTGGCACCATAATCGGCCGCGGATTCAACTCCCCCATATCGTCGACCGACCCCAGTGCCCACGCGGAAGTGCTTGCGATCCGGGACGCTGCGAAGCACATCGGCAATTACCGGCTGGTAGACTGTGCCCTTTACGTGACCTTGGAGCCTTGCGCAATGTGCGCGGGGGCCATCCAGCATGCACGTATCGCTCAACTTTACTTCGGGGCGAAGGATCCAAAGACCGGTGCCTGCGGGAGCGTGCTCGATCTCATGGGAATGGAAAAACTGAACCATCACACCGAGGTTCAGGGAGGCATACTCGCCGATGCCTGCGGCAATCTGCTATCCGAATTTTTTGCCATGCGCAGAAACCAGCTGGCACAAGCCAAAACGAACCCTACCAATTAAAAACCCCTCAATGGGGTTTCCATAGAGGGGTCGATCGACTTTCATGGATGCCCTTGATTGCAAGGGCATTGCCTGAAACTTAATTAATCACGGTCACCCATTAAGGCCATGAGGATCTGCAAAAGATTGACAAAAATATTGTAGATATTCATGTAAAGCTGCAGGGTAGCCATCACATAGTTGGTTTCACCCCCGTTCACGATACGGCTGATGTCAAACAGGATGAATCCGGAGAAAATAAGGACAGCTACACCGGAGAGTGCCAATGTCAGCGCTGGAACCTGGAAGAACAGATTCACCAGGGAAGCCAGTATGAGCAGTATGATCCCGACCATCAAAAACTTGCCGAGGAAACTGAAATCGCGTTTGGTCGTCGAAGCGATCGCTGAGAGTGTCAGGAAAATCGCCCCTGTCCCGCCGGCAGCGAGTCCGACGATCTGTCCACCGTTACGCAAATGCAGCGCGACCTGAAGGATTGGCCCCAACAACATGCCCATCAAGAATGTGAAGGCGAGGAGAAGCACGATCCCCAAGCTGCTGTTTCGGTTTGCCTGGATACCGTAGAACATCCCAAAGATCACAGCCATCATGCCGATTGCAAACATGAACGGATGCTGTGCTGCAAAAGCAAAATCAATTGAAAGCCCAACGAACGCGCCAATGACGGTTGGGATCATGGTCAAGCCCAACATCATATAGGTGTTGCGCAGAACCTTATTGACCTCGGATGAGAGTCCTTGTGAACTGCTAGAGACTTGAAAATTTGGTTGCATAGTACATTTTTCCTTTTGTGGTTGAATCCAAATACTAAGACTATATAAGTCGTGACAAAGTTTCAAGCGCAGAATTGTTACAACTTTTATCAATCATGTTACAAATGGCAGATCGGTCTCCGGGTTGCCGATCTGGCCGAGTCGGTGCACAGCATGGACAAAGTCCGGGTCCTCCCTCAAGGCGACGCTGCCAAGCGGATGCTGCCTGCCGTGCATGCGTGCCAGCCTGATCAGGCTTTGCGCCGAGATATCCCATTTAAGGTTGGCAAGGAGTTCATCTGCCAAGTCGGGCCGATTGCACAGCAGCACCATATCGCATCCGGCCTGCAGGGCGGCCAGCGCCCTGGCGGTGACGTCTCCGGCAACGACAGCCCCCTCCCTGCTGAGGTCATCACTGAAGATCACCCCCTCAAAACCCAGTCGTTCCCTTAATACCTTCTGAAGCCAGCGCGACGAGAATCCCGCCGGCTTGTCATCCACTTTTGTGTAGATCACATGCGCTGGCATGATCCCCGGGAGTCCATCATCGATCATTTGCCGGAACGGTTGCATGTCGTTTTGTGCGATCTGATCGAAACTGCGTTCATCCACCGGGACGCTCACATGCGAATCGGCCACGACAAATCCGTGTCCCGGGAAATGCTTGCCCACTGCCGCCATCCCACCCTTTTTAAGGCCCTGCATGAGCGCAAAAGCCAGATCAATGATTGCCTGGGGCCTGGCATGAAAGGCTCGGTCCCCTATGACCAGACTATCGCCGTAATCCATATCCAGGACAGGCGTAAAGCTAAAGTCCACCCCATGCGCGCGGAGTTCGGAGGCGATGACCCAGCCGGCCTCGAAGGCCAGTTCCTTTGCGCGCTTGGCATTGCGGTCCCATACCTTGCCAAATTCACGCATCGGGGGAATTTTGGTGAATCCTTCCCGGAACCTCTGGACACGTCCTCCTTCATGATCCACGGCAATGAGAAGCGGAGGTTGCCGAACCGCGTGGATGGACGCGGTCAGTTCTTTCAGCTGAGCAGGGGAGGTGTAGTTTCTGGAAAACAGGATAACCCCTCCGACCAAGGGATGCTGAAGCCGGCGTACGTCCTCGGAAGTCAGTTCGGTTCCGACGACGTCGATCATCACGGGGCCTAAGGACATGGCACACCCCCTTGAAACGTTAAATCAAACAAGCTCATTTCGATTTCTTCTCATGATCAAATACAAAGGGATTGAAGTCGGTATTGTAATCGTAATAATCCTCGTGCTCGTGTCTTTTCAGCCAAGCCACGATCTTGTAGGTAACCGGTGTGAGAAAGACCTCGACACCGACTTTGGCGATAAATTGGACAAAGATGATGTAGGGCATCTTTTCGTCAGGGAATTCGCCTGACCCGTAAAAAGCCAGCGGAAAGAAAATAATGCTGTCAACGGCCTGCCCAAAGAGCGTCGACCCCACCATACGTGTCCATAGCCATTTACCCCGTGTCCATATCTTCATCTTGGCCAGCACGTAAGAGTTCACGAACTCCCCTGCCCAGAAGGAAACGAGTGATGCCAGTGAAACGCGCCAGGTCGACCCATATACCGATTCATAAGCAGCTTGATCCTTCCAGAAATCCGCCGGTGGCAATGCGACGATGACCCATGCCATGAACGAGGCAAAAGCCAGGGCCACGAACCCCGCCCAGATTACCCTGCGCGAAGCCGCATAACCGTAGACTTCGGTGAGAATGTCCCCAAAGATATACGAGATCGGAAAGAACATGATTCCGGCTCCGAACGTCAGCAGTCCAAAGAACGGGACTTTCACCTGTGCCACCTTTCCTGGCCCGATCAGGTTCGAGCAGATGAGTATGACCACGAAAGCCACCATGACGAGGTCGATATAATGATATTTTCTAAGACGATCCATATTTAATATCCCAGTAATCCCTTAATTTATCCCCTAACTGGTTGATCGCGAGGACCAGTGACATCAAACTGATCCCCACCGCCAAAACGTAATGCGGAGCGACAAGCATGTACCTGACCGCCTCGCGCATCATCGCGCCCCAGGATGCGTGGGGTGCCTGAATGCCCAACCCCAGGAAAGAGAGACTCGCTTCGGCTATGATCAGGCTCGCGATACTATAGGTTGATTCAATCAGAAGAGGCGCCAGGATCAGGGGGAGGATATGGATGAGAACAATCCTAAATCCGCTTGCTCCCAAGGCACTGGCCGCCATCACATGCTGGCGGCTTCTGAGGGCAAGGGTTTGCACCCGGCTCAGTCTGGCGTAACCCACCCATGAGGTCAGGCATAAAGCCAGGATGAGATTACCGATACCTGGCCCCAACACGGCGGCAAATGCGATCGCAAGCAGCATCCCGGGGAACGCCATGAATACCTCCGTGAGCTGCATCAATACACGATCGACCCTGTTGCCGAAATAGCCTGAAATCAGTCCCAGGCTTGTCCCCGTAACGGAAGTAATGGCCGTTACGACCAGGGTGACCCAAAACGTGATGCGGCCTCCTTCAAGAATCCTGACCAGGATGTCGCGCCCGAGTTCGT
>CAIPBJ010000073.1 GCA_903863255.1 uncultured Methylophilaceae bacterium | reverse complement strand
GGGAACTTTCTGTCATATTTTTCCGAAAATTAAATGCTGAAAGAGGAGATTAGAGTTGACACACAATTACGTTCAATTTATAAACCATATGATAATGTACCTTAAAGATAAAAACAAAAACATTATGTGTATTTACATGAATGCTTATCAACGAGATACAATATATACTTTATTATTAAATTATATGAAATGCAGTATGAAAAAAATAGTTTTCGCGATTTTTGCTTTGTCATTAGTTAACTTATCAGAAGCTAAACCTATATTCACAGGCCAGAATTACAGTGGCGAATATATTTGCAAAGGAATCAATGAGAAGGTTGGTGAGTACGAGGTTCATTTGACTCTTAAACTGAATAGAGTTAGCAGTTATGGGAAATTTGGCACCTATGATTTTGATACCGAGACTGAAAATTCAGTCGTATACCATGGTCAGGCGGTAACAGAAGGTACCTTACTTGCGATGACGTTTAAAATATCAGATTCAAAAAGCTCTGAATTCAGTACCGGATTAGCAGAAATAAAGAAAATTGGCGCTGGTAGATGGGGATTCAATAACCATTATTATGAACCGGATGACAATGGCGGAAATTATGGATCCGAGTTCTGTGCCATGAAGAAATTAACTCAGAGTAAAAAATCAAGAAAAATTGAGCCATCATAGATTACCAACCTAATTTTAAGTATCCCTTGCCGTGATGATTCAGCATAACTGGATGGCATGCGAGTTCAAGAAGCAATGTTAATCATCCTAATTGCACTTTGTTAAGTAAGTGTTGATCATTTAAAACAAATTCATGCGTGTTAAAAAGAACCCTGAAGATATTGGTCGCTGCGGATGTGGCCGTCAAGAATACTGCGACGGCAGTCATGGGCTCACTGAAAGTGAATGGGAGGATCTTTGTAGGCATGAAAATAGACCTCCCAAGGTGAATGTAATCAATTTTGAAAAATGCAGTCCAAATGATTTTCTGGATCAAAAGTCAAAAAGCGATACTAATTTCTGAAAGTAGAAGAAATCAATCGTTAGCCAATTTCCAAAACAGCCGGTGAGAAGATTTCTTGAAAATCATATTCAACCTTATCTGCACCCGAGAGTTGCTGATTTATCCTCGTCCAGGTTACAAGCTGAATTTTTCTTGATTGATTTTGAAGGGACAAGCTCTCAACAGCATGATTAGGTGAATGCCTGCTTTTGATTATTTCTACATTGATAGAATGAGTTGGTTTATTCTGATTATTGAGTTTCTGATGATTCATGCTTATTCCTGAATATTTATGCTAATGAGACAATTGCTTAGCAGCATCTTTCGTGCCATTTTTAATTATTATATAAAACAATAGGATAGATTAACCTGTAAAGTAAGAGGCTGCTAATTCTGCTGATGGATAAACACTAGATAATGAAAAAAAGTTGCTATCTGAACAGTAAATCGGAATTTAAAGTGGTTGAATGGTATCTTGGTGTTGCCGACTGCGAATGCCAAAGGAAATGATTCGAGCGAAGAATCAGAGCATCATTGGGTGTTCCAGTCAATTGCGTGACCTGGGCATGGCCTTATAACTTTTCAGTATTTGCGAGTCTTTCCATAATCTTATACAGCAGTTCCGGGTTGATTGGTTTTGTAACGAAATCGTTCATTCCCGAATCTAAACAGCGTTGTCTCTCTTCATCCATGGCATGTGCAGTTAGGCCGATTATCGGAAGTTTCGTTAAATTTAGTTGCTTACGTATATAAGATGTGGCTTGATGACCATCCATTTCGGGCATCTGGATATCCATTAACACAAAATCAAATCGATTAGGCTTCGCCAGAAGTTCCACTGCTTCTCGTCCATGTTTGGCAATAGATACGTTCATTCCAATTTTGTTAAGCAAATTGAGCATTAACAATTGATTGACTTCATTGTCTTCTACGACCAGCACGTTTTTGTTGATAAGATTGTTTGTTGAGTAATCACGATTGGACTCATCTGAGTCTGATTTCTTCTCATTCGAGTTAATTGTATCCATATCCATGACATGAACTGTGAAATTAAAAGTACTACCCATGCCAATTTCACTCTCAACGGTGATTTCGCCTCCCATCATGTTCACTAATCGTTTACTTATTGCGAGACCCAATCCAGTTCCGCCATATTTTCTGGTCGTGGTGGTATCAGCCTGACTAAAAGGAATGAATAGTTTAGAAATTTGCTCCTTGTTTATGCCGATACCACTATCTTGAACTGAGAAGAGCAGAACGAGCTGCTTATCATTCTTTGATTCCAACCTGACATTAATGTTAATTTCTCCACGCTCTGTAAACTTTATAGCATTCGAGATAAGATTGATTAATACTTGACGCAAACGTAACGTATCGCCTTGCAGATAGTTCGGGACATCATCGGCTATTTTATAATGTAGATGCAGGCCTTTCTTTTTTGCGTCCGGGGATAGCGTATCAAATACGTTCTGACATAACTCGCGTATGCTGAAAGGAATGACTTCGATCTGAAGCTTATTTGCCTCTATTTTTGAAAAGTCGAGTATATCATCAATGATTTTTAGTAACCCGGTCGAGGCCATATTGACCTTGCTATGGAATTCCCGCAGGTTCTGATCTGAAGTTTCATTCATCCCTAAATTGCTAAAGCCTATGATCGCGTTCATTGGTGTCCTTATCTCATGGGACACGTTGGCTAAAAAGTCTGACTTGGCACGCGAAGCATCTTCCGCTGCTTTTTTGGCTGAAAGAATGGCATTTTCGACTTGCTTTTGTTCCGTGATGTCCCAGCTGATGCCAATCATTCGTCTGGGGATGTTTGATTCGTCTTTAATTAATCTGGCATGGGATCTGATATGTCGACATTCACCGTCTGAGCATATGATGCGAAACTCGATGTTGTATTCCTTGTTGCCGCTAATAGCATCATGAAGGGCTTCCAGATTTGCAAGATGGTCGTCTGGATGTAACTTCTCTGTCCATTCTTTTAACGTGCCTGTAAATTTCTCCCTCTGCATTTTGTAGAGCGAGAAACTGGTGTCGTCCCAGATTAGCTTATTGGTTTGGAGGTCAATCTCCCAGACTGCGACTTGGCCTGATTCAGCAGCGATTTTCATTCTTTCCTCGCTTAATCGCAGTTCTGAAAGTTTTTGCGCTAGCTCCTCATTCGTATTTGTAATCGTGGTGCGCGCCAGACTTAGACCTTCACGTGCGGCATCCAGTCCATGAGCGGCAATCGCGATTTCATTTTGTAACTCATTGAAACTGATGATCATTTGCCCTAGTTCATCCTTTGAACTAACTGGAATGGGATCATTCTCCATTTGTGCATGAGCAAGCTCAAGATGGCCTTCCCCCAATGCCATCATGGCGCGGGCAAAATCTCTTACAGTGCCCTTGCTAAGCCTGCTTGCGGCATTTGAAACTTCATGGGCAGAAAAGGCTATCATTCCGGGCAGAACCAATCCAACAGCAACGGTGAGAAAAGCGACTAAAACAAAAATATCTTCCAGTATCGTCAACAAGGGGGTGGATGCCTGGGGAAGATTGCTTACAGCCAAGTAATATCCGGCTCCGTCCAAAAACAGCACCAACAGCATTGCACCTGTCAATTTCACGTGCAGTGTCTGAAGACTCAAAGGCAGACCATTGAGTCGTCTATCTTCCATTCTTCGCCAAACATACAAAATAGATCCTGAGTAAGCAAACATCAATCCGACAATTACAGTACTTAGTCCAAATTGCTGAAACCCGAGAAGGGCGGTGATTGCCCATATCGAGGCTGCTATCACACCCATTGCGATAGTGCCTTTCGGTGCTTTCCATAATCTCAAGGCATCAGGGGCATCTCGACGTAATAACCAAACCGCCAAAGAAGGCATAACTAACCCACCGAAAACGTAGGTAAAGTTTGTGGCAGCTATTAACCAAACAGGATCTCCAAGGTAAAGGAAGAATATTGCAAAACCTGCAGTGAATATCGTTGCGAACCAAGGTGCATCCGAATACTCGCTACGGCGAGAAAATATTCTGGGAATCAGGCCGTCTTCCGAAATTTGCGAAAGCGTCCTTGGTGCTCCGCACAGGGGTTGAATGCCACCTAAAAAGAGATTGAGCAACATAAACCAAACTGCCACGGCCTTAGCAGATGCTCCGAATAGGGGGGCGAATGTTGGTCCAAGAACCTGGGCTAAATCCTTTGAAAGTGCTTCTGGACCTAATACACCAAGCCAGATGAGAGGCAATGGAATAAAAAACAGGCAGGCCATTGCGGCACTGGCAATCATTGTTCTAGGCAGACTTTTTTCTGGGTTGATCATTTCCCCTACATGGCAAGCTGCAGTCTCAAAAGCAGGTGCAACGAATCCTATTAGAAACAAGCCTGCCATGATGCTTGTCATGCTGCCAAACCAACCTTGGAACGGAACAGTAAGGTGCAGATCGGTTGCCTGATGCCAGTCTACTGTGCCAGCTAGTACCGGACTCAGGCCTGAAATAAGAGCCAAAATTGCAGAAATACTAGCAATGGGAATGGCAAGCTTAGCGGCCCATTTAACCCCCATTAGATTGACAAGCGTAAATAGAATGACAAGCCCTATTGAGGCAGGGATCACAGGAAGTAGAGGGTAGTACCAATCATGTATTGCTGTAGCTGCGAGTAAACAACATAGGCCGGAAGTCGGAACCCAGCCCCACCAATAACAAATACCTGCTAAATTGGCTAAAATTGGGTTATAGGGCCGAAATGCTTCAGCGCATGTGGCGGCAATTCCACCCACACGTTTGGGATACATCAGTAATAACTCTATCCAGCCTGGTACCGCTGCACATCCAAGCAAAACGCCTACCATCAAAAGTATTATGGATGCACTTCCTTGACCAGGTATGGTTCCTTGTCCGACAAAAAGCGCAGCGATAATGAAAATGCTTTGGTTGCTGCCTCCCATGGCAAGTGAACTGGTGCCGAACCAACCGAGAATTCTAGGGTGAGGAGGAAACGTATTTTTTGTTCTATTGATTTGTTCCTTATCCACTCGATTCTCTTTCGGAATTTAAAATAATAAGTTTTAGAACAGTCTGTAGATTATAGTGAATTTTTTACTTATGATAAGACACGATAATCGAATTTCAACTGAGAATCACAAACTTAATTTATTATTGTCTTGGTTTCTTCAATTAGCTTGTTTTGTGAGTTACTTAGTTTAACGATAATAACTCTAAAAAATAACGGTTAAAAAATCACTCG
>CAIPBJ010000072.1 GCA_903863255.1 uncultured Methylophilaceae bacterium | reverse complement strand
TATTCTTTCTTCCACCTCACCAACCACTGGTTCATGTCGAACTCGCTGGCGAACTTCTCGCCGGCTTTGTAACGTCGCTCCTGTTCAGCCAGCGCCAGGTTCCAGACCTTGCGCGCATGCCCTGCATAGCAGGTCATGCTGCGCTGCTGCGCACCATGTGGAAGGAGCTGGAACTTGTAGGCTTGAAGTCGTTTCATAATATTGTACAATCGTACACTATTATTACACGCCGTCAAGTACGCGCTTATATCCCCGCCATGAATGGCGAGGTTTTACGCGTTAGGTGATAAATCGTATTGACTTCATTTTCACATCTCCCATATTGCCTATTTCCGGCAAGTTCTATCATGGTTAAAAAAATTGAACGTTAACTTTATTCAATAGTCTTCTCGATTGAGGGCAGAAAATTTTAATGTAATTTGTTGTTAAAATTATTTAAGCCTTACAAAAACATCCTAAAACCTGTTAAAGTTTTACTATTCGTAGTTACCCACCACACTTTCATTCAACAACTCCAAAAGAGAAGATAAATGACCATTAAAAATGCTGATATTGGATTAGTCGGACTCGCTGTCATGGGGCAAAATCTTGCCCTTAACATTGCTGACCATGGATACACAATTGCGGTTTATAACCGAGACCCCAAAAAAACAATTAACTTCATTGAGGAGTGCAAGAGCAACGAACCTTCACACGAACGTGTAGTTGGACACACGGACCTTGCTTCCTTCGTGCTAAGTATCAAACGGCCACGCAAGATCGTATTGCTGGTCAAGGCCGGAAGTGCCACAGACGTGACCATTAATGCCTTGTTACCTTTCCTTGAGCAAGGCGATATCATCATCGATGGCGGTAATTCATTGTGGACGGATACGATTCGTCGCGAGAAAGAACTGGCTGCCAAAGGAATCGACTTCATAGGCTCGGGTGTCTCTGGAGGTGAAACCGGTGCCCGATTCGGACCTAGCTTGATGCCATCCGGAACAAGAAAGGCCTGGTCATCACTTGAGCCAATCTGGAGAGATATTGCTGCTAAAGTCAATCCTGTCACAGGTGAGCCTATGGAAGGCGGCAAGCCAGGCAAGCCGGTGGAAGGCGGCTTTTCCTGTGCTGAATACATCGGGCCGGATGGGTCAGGACATTACGTCAAGATGGTTCATAACGGGATCGAATACATCGACATGCAATTGATATGCGAAGCGTATTGGTTGATGAAGAATCTTTTGGGCATGCCAGCAAACGAAATTGGCAAGGTTTTTGAAGAATGGAACAAGGGAGAGCTCTCAAGTTTCCTGATAGAAATCACGGGTGACATCCTCCAACAGGAAGATCCAATGGGACCAGGTTTCCTGGTTGACAAGATCATGGACGCAGCCGGTCAAAAGGGAACCGGTCAATGGACAGCCGCTAATGCATTGGAACTCGGTGCGCCGGCAAATGCGATTGCCGCTGCAGTTTATGCGCGGGCACTTTCCAGTATAAAGGAAGAGCGCGTCGAAGCCAGCAAGATACTTAAAGGACCGATAATCAAGATTGAGAGTGACAAGAAGTCAATCATTGAGGCAATCAAGAACGCTTTGTACTGTTCCAAAATCTGTGCTTACGCTCAGGGTTTCCAACTTATTGATAAGGCGCAGGTTGCCTATAACTGGAAACTGAATTTTGGCGAAATCGCTCAGATATGGAGAGGCGGTTGCATCATTCGAGCCCGCTTCCTCCAGAAAATCACCGATGCGTATGCGTTGAACTCCAGACTTAAGAATCTCATGCTGGATCCTTATTTCACCAATGCCATGAACGAAGGACAGGAAGGCTGGCGCAAGGTGATTGGACTGGCAGTGACGAACGGCATCCCTGCCCAAGGTTTCTGTGCCGCTTTGTCTTATTATGATGGATACAGGAGCGCAGTTTTACCAGCGAATCTGCTCCAAGCGCAACGCGATTATTTCGGAGCGCACACATACGAGCGAGTCGATCAACCTCGAGGACAGTTCTACCACTTGGATTGGCCGGAAGAGGGTCGTCCGCAGTTGGAAATCTAATGCCTTTATGTGAAATATAGAAAACTCGGAGCACGTATCGAAACAAATTAAAAAGCCACTTCAGTGGCTTTTTAATTGTAATAAGAAATTAAAACCTCTCTATTTATTTGTGATTAAGAGATAGTGGAATTTATCCGTCATGATTAAACACGTTGCAGGAAATACGTTGATTACAATAAATCTGATTATTGTATTGATGCTTTCCTCTTGTGGAACAAAGATAGTCTCGAAAGAAGGTAAGGAAATCCCTTCGCAGTTGGATAGCTACTCGATCAACCAGTTAGCAAAAACTGACCTCGATCGCTTGGCTGATGTGCAAATGCGGGAAACGACCGAAAGTCTAAAGCTTTTAATGGTCAAACTTTACAAGCGAAATCCTAATGAGTTGAAAAAGAGTACATCCGGTTCAGTAGATGACATGGTAGCTTGGGTTTTTCAGGGAGGCCATCATTGGCAGTTCGATGATCTTAAAGGGTCGCAGGGAGTTGATGCCATACAATTGGCATTCAAGGCCGACTTTCAGAAAGATCGCGTATTAGCCTACATTGTTGGTCTTCAGACCATGATTATAAAAGCAAGCGGTGGCAAAACCGAGTTCTACATGACCGATAGCATAGATCCCCAGAAAATATACAATGCTGCCAGGAATGTCGAAGTTGCCTATTGGAAATTAACCAATGCCAGGGATTCCAATGGCCAACTTTATCTGCTGACCAACGAAATGAATGATCATGAACGCAATCTAAGTTTCGAGAGGGAAATAGGGAAAATAATAGGACGATTGGACCTTTATGCATTTACCCTGGCCGAGAAATACCAACGTATGATCACGCGGGTGACTCAAAGTATCGCAACCGCGATATTCATCCCTCTTTAGTGAATTGTGTTTAGTTTGTGTTAAGACGCTTCAAATCCTCAATGATCTCTTCTGAATGTTTGGAGGTGTCAACAGAAAGGTAACTCTTTGCGACCTTGCCTTTTGGATCGATTAGGAACGTATAGCGTTTGGCGATTTTAAAGATACCGAGGTCAGCTAGCGCACCATATGCATTGGCTACTTTCCCATCCTTATCGGCCAATAGTGTGAAAGGCAGATTGTATTTTTTTGCAAATTCAGCATGGGAGCTTTCATCATCGACACTTATGCCAACGACCTTTGCACCCAGCTTTTCAATTTGAAACATATCATCCCGAAAGTGGCATGCCTCGTTCGTGCACCCTGGGGTATCGTCTTTTGGATAGAAGTAAAGCACCAACCATTTTCCTGAATAATCGGATAGTTGATGCATTTTATTTTGCGAATCCAGTAATTTGAATGCCGGGGCGGATTGTCCAATCGATGGAATTTCATTGGCTGAACAAATGCGGCTATAAGTAAAGAACCCGATCGAGATGAGGGCAAATACAATGAGAAATTTCATTTTGTTTCCTTTGAAAGCATTCTATTAAATTGATCTGTTAATTAACGTCTTTAGAAATTTTGATTCCAAAGTGACAGATATGACCATTATTATGAGAAAATGTTGCATGTGAATTTATTTAGCCCTCGTAGCTCAGTGGATAGAGCATCCCCCTCCTAAGGGGAGGGTCACACGTTCGATTCGTGTCGGGGGCACCAGTTTATCTCGACTTTCTCATTCAGCTGTTAGAACATGATCGTTTTTTTAAATCAGTTAATTGGTTTGCTGACTGACCCTGCAACGTTACCTGTTTCTCAGGAAGGTGGAAAGCGTTCAGCTATGCATAGTTAAGATAAGGAAGGTCGATAGAATGACATGTGAATGTTCAGATTTAAATCCAGAAAGCGATGCTGAGAAGTCTATCCTGCGACAGGCTCTTTTCCTTAATGCCCTTATGTTTGTCATTGGGGTTCTTGCAGGGTATGCAGCACAATCTACAAGTATTTTGGCAGACGCGGCGGATATGCTGACTGACGCTTTCTCTTACTGGTTGGCATTGATTGCAATTCGTAAGGGGTTCGTATTTAAACACAATGCGGCTCGTTGGATAGGCTTGATCATGATACTGCTCAGTCTTGGCATTTTAGTAGAGGTCGTTAGAAGGTGGTATTTTGGTAGCGAGCCAGTAGGCATGATCATGATGATTTACTCGCTGGTATCGTTCGCTGTTAATTTCTATGTGCT
>CAIPBJ010000071.1 GCA_903863255.1 uncultured Methylophilaceae bacterium | reverse complement strand
TCGGCGGATGGGCTGGCGTAGCGATGAACCTTGGTATGACTAACCCAACAGAC
Source organism: uncultured Methylophilaceae bacterium (assembly GCA_903863255.1). Taxonomy (GTDB): domain Bacteria; phylum Pseudomonadota; class Gammaproteobacteria; order Burkholderiales; family Methylophilaceae; genus CAIPBJ01. The sequence goes on along the minus strand of CAIPBJ010000071.1, from coordinate 28,661 downwards.
GCACTGGGTGCTGCTGGTGGTTACGCAGAACTGACTAAGTACAACGCAGCTCCTGGCGGCGGTGCACTGAACGTGTTCAGCCTGTAATCATGCAATAACTTCTATGGTGTTAATCAACCGGGTAGAGACTTACCTGGTTGATCTTGAGCTCCATAGTTAAATCTTTCTCCATAGGGATTTGACTACAACCCTTCTCAAGTTTTTGAGAAGGGTTTTTTTTATTCAAAATGTGAGATGGGTCAATTTAGATAATTCAGGCACATCAAGGTTCAAGGTTATTTTCTTGCAGATCCTTTAGCATTTGAGCAATATCCCATTCGCAGCCCCCGCAGCCAGTATTCGTACCGGTCATTCTTGAAATTGCATCAAAATCAAGACCTTCGTTGAAATGACTCACGATCATTCCCCTTGTGGTCCCGCTGCAAATGCACATCACTTCATCTAAACGTTTGTCGTTATCAGATTTCATACTGGTTTATGAGGATCTGCGTTAATGTGTGAATATCATCTAATGATACGTGCTGGAATCCCAACAGCCGTACAGTTGTCGGGTACATCCGTTATTACAACGGCATTCGCTCCGATTTCAGCGTTCTTTCCGATTCGGATATCACCTAAAATCTTGGCGCCTGCACCTATGTCGACATGACCCCCAATGAAAGGGGCTTCGGTGCCTCTTCGTAAACCGATGGTGACCTGCTGGAATATCAGGCAGTTCGGTCCAATCACTGCTCTTGGGTGGATAACCACTCCATTGGGATGGGGTAGAAGCAATCCCCCACCGATTTCACAATTCAGAGGTATGTCAGAGGCTGTCACAACACTCCAGAATTTATGCCTAACTATGGCTATGATTTTTATAAGGAACGCATAAGGATTCTTCGATTTTGAGCTGCGTTGGTAGGTCCGTATGCTAGCTAATAGCGAGTGGGAGGGGGACCAGGAAAAGAAACTTTTATATTCTCTTGACCAATCCGGAATTTCTGAAGACACGGCATCCTCAACCATTCTGCTTGGTTCTCTTAAATGAATAACGTTTTTATCAACGTCTTCTATGGGTAAATTCATAATGGAGGGTTGTCTAAACAAAATTCCGCTTAAAAATATTTGAAACGGTGTCTCACTAATGATAAATATCAAATCAATATAATATCGTGATTCTGTCTAAAAAAGTCTAAAAGTCTAAAAAAGTCTAAAAGTCTAAAAATAATTAAAAGTGTATTTCTTAATGAGTCATCAAATTTTTGGTGTGCTTTGATTCGTTACCGATTTCATTTTAATGATGTGCAAGCGTTTTAAAATGATTATATTTTCCTGTCATTACGATATAATGTCGTGTAGTTTAAAGGTGCCTTTTTTGTTTTTATGCAGGAAGGGTGAAACTGGGAAATAGGTGAATTGACGCCCTAGTCGTCCGTGAATCCTATGCTGCCCCCGCAACGGTAAGTGAATGTAGTTTTGCAACAGCCACTGTGTTTATTCATGGGAAGGCGTAAAACAGTTCTTCACAAGCCCGGAGACCGGCCTTGAAACTTAAACGCTGGAAGGTACCGCGGGGTGACGGTAAAGGGCTGCTCAATTCTTGTTGAAGTATTGTCGCTTTCTTTTATATTTCCCCATTGTATTTTCTGGCCTTATTAATTAAGACTCGAACTAGAAGTCTTTAGTAATCTGCATGCGGGGTCGCATCGGATCAGGGAAAATATAATGAAAAAATCCACCATTGTTGGCATTGCTTGCGCCACATTCTCCTTTACTTCTTTCGCTGATGAAACCACGTTAAATCTGGATGAAACAATAGTAACAGGAAGTCGTTTTTATGAAATCAATTCACCATCAACAAATACTATTAGGATCATAAGTAAAGAAGAGATTCAGAACTCACCGGCTATCAGTATTCCTGATGTTCTGCAAATGCAGGCGGGCATATCCATTACAAGTTTGTATGGTAACCAAGGTATCGATTCCACGGTGGACTTGAGAGGTTTTGGTGATGCCGCCATAAGCAATACGTTGATATTGCTTGATGGGCAGCGACTAAACAGCGTGGATGCAAGCAATATCCAATGGGCTTCGATCCCGCTTGAAGCCATTGATCATATCGAGATCCTATCGGGAGGGGGTAGTGTCCTTTATGGTGACCGTGCTTCGGGTGGGGTGATCAATCTCATCACAGATAAATCTGGGAAATCGGCAACCTCCATTACAACATCCGTGGGAAGTTACGGTTATAAGTCTCTAGATGGGTTTGTTTCAGGGACGAAAGGCGATATCTATTACAACGCCTTTGTGCATACCGCAGACGAGAATGGTTGGCGAAACAATAGTGCCAGTAACCAATGGACGTTAAGTGGAAGGATAGGCAATTGCTTCAACAGCGGGGAAGCTTTCTTGGACTATTCCCTCTATCAGGTTGCGAATGGCTTGCCATCAAGTCAAAGCAGCATCATGTATGAAATGAACCCCCGACTGACAAGAACTCCTTATGACACGCAGGAGCGAGACGGGTTCCGATTGAGGCCAGGCTTATCCATCAAGCTAAGCAATAATCTCGAGTTCGCTTCCGAGTTTGCGATCGCTCGTGAGCACCAGCATTTTGATGATATTTCCTTTTCGAGTATTTCAGACCACCATCTCGATACGTATTCTTTCACACCGCGGTTAAAATGGGATCACGGAATAGTGGGCATGAAAAGCAATTCGGTCATCGGGATCGATTATTATTATGGCCAGATTGACGGTGATTATCATGACACCTACGCGAATCAGTTTGCCAAGCAAATCAGTGAAGCAGTCTACGTTCAGAACAACACTGCCGTCAGTCAATCATTGGATTTCAGTCTCGGCTTGAGATCCCAGCAGATGCGACAACGTGCTATTCAATCAGCCTATTTGCCCTACGGCTATCCTGAAATAACCGGATATTCCAAAGATACAAGAACGGTTTATGATCTTGGATTACGCTACCATCAGGATGACTGGAGCGTTTATGGAAAATTGGATAGCAGTTTCCGATTTGCCAATACAGATGAGCTATTTGGTCTTGATCCTGTAACTTTTCTGCCATTTTTCTCAGGGAACATCATCAAACCTCAAACGGCCATCAACCAGGAAATGGGGGTGACATTCAAAAGGAATGGCGTGAATGCAAAATTAGCTGTCTATCGTACCGATGTGAAAGACGAAATTGGCTACGACAGTAACCTCGGTATCAATACCAACTTATCTCCAACCAGGCATCAGGGCATTGAGGCCGAATTAGGCTGGAATATCCTGCAGGATTTAAGCGCAAAGATTACCTATGCGTATACCGATGCCTCCTTTAGGGACGGTCCCTACAAAGGAAATGACTTGCCTTCCGTCCCGAGCAATAGCGCCCATTCGCAGTTATTATGGGATGGCCACGGCTTCGGAAGATATCTTGCTCAAATCAACTATACAGGCCAAAGGTATACCGCCGGTGATTTCGCTAACAGTCTGGATAAGTTGCCAGGCTACACCACCATGGACGTGAAGGCCAACTGGGAAATAAAACCCGTGACGCTATCAATTTCCATATTGAATCTGACGGATAAGAAATATTCACCGTATGGATTATTCAGCAGTTACTATAATGACTATTATTACTTTCCTGCTAATGCGAGAACGTTCTACCTAAGTGCCAGATACGATTTTAAATAGAATTTACTTGCATTCATGGAACGTCAGGCATAAAAGTGAGTTTGAAGTGACGTTTTTTTAATCATTAGGAGGCTAGAATGCCCAACGTTGATACTTGTTGTACCCTTGTCCCATACTTTGAAGTGGAGAATGGTAAATTGGACGAATTCAAAGGGTTGACGGAGAAGTTCGTAGCACGTACTCGAAATGAAAAAGGTTGTGTGTTTTATGCATTTTCGTTTAGTGGTCAGGCCGCGCATTGCAGAGAAGGTTACGACGACGCTGAGTCTTTACTGGCCCATCTGGACAACGTTGGCTCGGTCCTGGAGGAGGCATTGAAGATTGCGAAGATCACACGTCTGGAAATTCATGGTCCTCAATCCGAACTGAATAAATTGTACGAACCGCTTGCCGGTCTAAATCCACAATGGTTCGTGCTGGGGTCGGACGGCTTTAGGCGTTGAGATGCTCCTGCTCTTAAATGGGTCAGAGATTCCTGATGGATTTGTAGAACCAGCTTTTAACTTTTTCGAGTAAAGTGAAATAACAGAAGGTTACCCCTAACAAATACAGAAAGAACAGGGGAGGCATCGGTGCAAGTCCGAACCAGGATCCGATCGGGGTGTAAGGCAGGATGATTATGATTAAGGCCATGCCGACGCCAAGAAAGGCGACGGCTGGATGGGGCCAGCTGGTAAAAAGTCTTTTTCGTGTCCTGATGCAGAAAATCGTCAGCATCTGAGGGGCGAGTGATTCAATGAACCATCCGCTATGGAACAATGTTTCATTATTCCCGAACCATTTGATCAGCATGTAAAAGGTAATTAAATCAAAAAGGGAGGCGATGGGACCGATTGTGAACATAAAGCGCTTGATATGCGAAATGTTCCATTTTACGGGCGTTGCAATTTCTTCCTTGTCTACCCGATCTATCGGGAGAGCCGATTGTGCGATGTCGTAGAGCAGATTGCCCAGAAGTATCTGCACGGCGGTCATAGGCAGAAAAGGCAGCAGCAAGGTGCCGCAAGCCATGCTGAACATATTGCCAAAATTCGCACTGCTAGCCATGAGAATGTATTTTGATACATTGGAAACCGTTCTTCTTCCATGGATAACGGCATCGTGAATAACAGTCAGGCTTTTTTCAAGAAGTATGATCGAGGCCGCCTCTTGCGCGACATCGGCAGCCCCTTCGACCGAAATGCCTACATCTGCCATATGGATGGCAGTTGCATCATTAATACCGTCACCCAGATAACCTACCGTGTGTCCGCTTGATTTAAGCGCGAGAATGATTCGTTGCTTCTGCTCGGGATTCACCCTGCAGAACAAATCGGTTTCATTGACGCTGATGCGCAGCGATTCTTCCGACATGACACTGATCTGCTGGCCTGTCAGAATCCTCTCGGATGGAATGCCAATGAGCGAACAAACATGTTTCGTCACCCGTTCATTGTCTCCTGTCAGTACCTTGACCTTGATGCCGGATTGAGTAAGCATCCCAAAGGCTTTTGCTGCATCGGCCTTGGGGGGATCCAGAAAGGAAACATAACCTGCGAAGACGAGTGAAGTCTCGTCATTGACCTCGGCAACGAGGTGCGATCGAGGTGTATCTCGATAAGCTATAGCGATGACTCGCAATCCATCTTCACCCATAGATTCAAAGTTGGAAATGAAATCCATTCTGGTGCTTGGGTTCATTGGTAACAATTGTCCATCCGGGTTCTCAAATTGATCGCACAAATTGAGAATCTCTTCTGGCGCGCCTTTTACTATGAGCAGGCGAACTTGACCGTCATCTATCAATACGGATACCCGACGACGACTAAAGTCGAAAGGGACTTCGTCAATCTTCTTCCAGGTCTCGCAATGAATGGAACCATGTGACAGGATGGCCTCATCGAGGGGGCCTTTCATCCCGGATTCAAAATGACTGTTGAGCCATGCAAGTCTGAACACGTTCTCGCTTTCATTCAGCTTCGTATCAAGATGGCGGGCCAGGCCTATCTTTGCTTCGGTTAGCGTGCCTGTCTTATCTGTGCATAGCACATCCATTGCGCCTAGATTATGCATCACGGGAAGATGCTTCACGATGGCTTTCTTTTTTGCTAGATCAATGGCCCCACGTGACAATGTAACGGTCATGATCATGGGTAATAATTCCGGTGTAAGTCCAACGGCCAGCGCAAGAGCGAATAGAAAAGAAGCAAGTAGCGGTCGGTGGAATAAAAGATTGATAAGCAGCACAAAGAGAAGCATGAAAATTGCCACCCGCATGATCAGCATGCCAAACTGTTGCGTGCCGGTTTCAAACGAGGTTGGGGGTGGTGTCTGTGCCAACCCACTTGCCAATTTTCCTATAAGTGTCGATTTTCCTGTGTTTACTGCAATGAAGGTCGCTGTGCCACTTATAACGGAAGTCCCCATGAAGACTGAATTGATGGCTTCTGAGAGGTCTTCGGTTTGGGAAGGCAGATCAATGCTGTGTTTTTCTGAAGGATAGGATTCCCCGGTCAGCGTGGCTTGATTGACAAACAGATCCTTTGATTCAATGAGTCTCCCGTCCGCAGGGATCAAATCGCCAGCAAGGAGATGGATGATGTCACCAGGAACGATATCCTGGACAGAAATCATTTGCACCTTCCTGTCCCTGGTCACGGTAGCATGGATGGCCACTCGTCTACGAAGCGCGGCAACCCCATTCTCGGCACGTACTTCCTGAACGAAATCCAGCACCACGCTTAGCACAACCATCAAAGCGATCAAGACAAAACTGACGAAATCCCCGGTCAGCAAGGACATGAAGCTTGCGAAAAGAAGCATCAGAACCAGAGGATTGAGGAAATGCCTCAAAAACTGAATCCACAGGGAGGCATGACGGTTCTCGTTAATGACATTGAGGCCGAACGTTTTTTTCCGAAGTTGGACTTCTTGCTCGGAAAGCCCATCAATTTGCAGAGACGGGTCGCAAATCAAGTCTTCCCTTCGAAGGTTCCAGAAAGACAAGGACGATTGATCAGCCCGATTGCTCATGAATTCAAGTCATTTTATTCGAGTGAAAGCGTGTCTTGCGAGTGTGAATTATCGGAAATGGATAGGATGCTAAGAAGGGATGGATCAGGGAAAGAAGTCTGTTTTTATGCACAATTGCAAGGATGCTAAGCATTATGGGGTTGTTTGAGTGGGCTCTTCGCTCGGGCCTTCATCCGGGGCAACGTAGGTGCCATCCGAAACTTCATACCTTCTATGGGATAACCAAGCATTTTTATATGCCTGATAGCGATCGATCGCCATCTCGTCAATCGAGTCGGTGGCCTTTAATAAATTCCTGCGATCGTTAACCCCTCGAACAACGTACATCGTGTTTCTGACTGGGATGTCGCCCACGTAAGAAACGGGGTCGGCAAGCCAATCGACTGGAAGCGACAGCGTGTCTCTTAATGTTGAGGGGCCCAGAATTGGAAGGACAAGGTAACTCCCTTCACCTACACCCCATTTTCCGACGGTCTGACCAAAGTCCTCGGTGTGTTTGGGTATCTTATCCATTGAGGCAACATCGAATAAACCAAATATTCCAAATGTGGAATTGATTACGAAGCGCCCCGCATCGGATATGCCCTCGTTGGGCTTTCCCTGCAGAAATTGATTGATTGCTGTCCAGCCGTCTCCAAGATTACTGAAGAAATTCTTGATCCCAGTTTGAAGGGGAGAGGGAAGAACGGCCTTATAAGCCTTTGCGACTGGCTTCAATGCGATTTGATCCACCGAGTCATTGAATTTGAACATGCCCTTATTGTAGGACTCAATTAAGGAATTATCCTCAGCCCAAACCGTTTGGCTGAGAAGCAAGGCAAGAAGAATCAGGATGGATCTCAAATTTATCATTAATTCATTTCAACGTATTAATTTTTTGTTAGTTTTGACTTCAAATGTTCGATAAATTGAACAGCGCCATCTTGCACCAACATGGCATGGAACTGGTTGAATAGATTCGAAACAATCGATATCCCGTCAATATGGAATTCCTCAGCAATCCACCCGTTGGCTGTATTATGCATCAAAAAATCAACATGGATGTCGTCTTCCCCATCCTGACTTACAATGGTATTAACAAGCTCATCACCGTTTGCCTGCACTTTCGGGGGAAGTACTTTTACAGCAATATTCTTGAAGTCCGTCAGGCCGATCGAATAGGTGTTGATTATGATTTTTTTGCAAAGGCCAGTGTATTCAGTTTTTTGCGCATCATCCAGCATGGCGATGCTTTTACCCAATGATCGTGTACAAATCGAATTGAAATCAATGTAGGGTGTCACTTCCCGGTCGACCATTTCAGCTATTTTTGGTTTGTTTCCGCTTAAGGATTTATCGGTCTTTACCTGATTAATCAGGTTTTCTGCAACATTCTTTACTACTTGATCGGATGTCTCAGAACGTGCATTCAACGAGAAAACCAGAAAGAGGAGCGGGATGAGGATGGTTCCAATACGAGTAATGGAGCGTCCCTGGTTCAACCTAATCTCTTTTAAGAACAAAATCATAAACATCGCATCATCTATTCTAAATAATCAAACACCAATAACCAACCAAGCTTCATTTTATAGTATATCAAACTAACATGACACTTTTAAGTTAAAACAGCGCCAATCTCAAGGTGTTTCACAACGAATGGCAGCGATGAACTGGCCTTTGATCGGGAGCCCGGACTCTTTTCTAATGTCGACAGTAAGCATTTTCTCTAACTTGAAACCTGTTTTGACTAACAGGCTGTCAATATAATGTGGACTGTGGCTATATCGCCCGCTGATATTCAGATGGTAGCTTGACTCGTCAGGGTTGCCCAGCATTTCTGTGCTGAACAGGAGCCTGCCATGTGGGGTCAGTTTCTTAAACATAAGCGTTATCACGTCATCTAATTTACCAATGTAAGTGAACGTGTCCATGCATACGATAAGGTCATATTTGTCATAAGATTGAGTCAGGAAATCATGTATATCGGCTTTAAACATGCGCTGATAGATCTGCTTTTTCAAGGCCTGATCCAGCATAGGCTGACTTAAGTCGACGCCATCCATCGTCGAAGCATAGGGAGAAACCACGGATCCGACTAGACCGGTTCCGCAACCGAGGTCTAAAACTTTGAGGCCGGACGCAAGGTTCTCTATACTCGACAGATACTCTTTTACCAAATCCGGTCCGCTATAGTGAAGTCGGTAAAGGATGCGGTCAAAACTATCGGCAAATTTATCGAATGTTTCTTCTATGTATTCCATCGAGCAGGTTTCTGGCGTTTCGGATGCTTTGTAGGCGGCGAGCAAATGTTTTGGAACCGGATGGTCTGGTTCATCTTTGAGCCAGTTTTCGATTAGACGGATAGCTTCTTCGCTTCGTCCTAACTCGTGATAAGCCTGACTCATGATGATGATCGATTTGTTTCCAGGAGGTTCCACCACGATTCCGGAATAGTTAAAATGCCGCGCTTCGTCATATCGTTCAAGTTTCAATAGCATGGCTGCCAGGAGATAAAATGCGTCCGGGCAATGAGGGTTCAATCTGGCGGCTTCCTTATAGCACTTCTCTGCTTGGCCCCAATCCTGTATGGATTCAAACGCACTACCTAAATTCGTCCAGTAAAAATATTGCCTAGGGTCGAGTGCCGTCGCTCTGGAAAAAGAAAGGATCGCACGGTCTGGATCGCCCAGCCTCAAATGAACGATGCCTAGGTTAAAATGCCATTCGGCATGACGATCATCCAAGGCTATCGCACCCGATATCGCTTCATACGCTTCGGCGAACCTATTTGTTTGCTGAAGCAGGAATCCAAGAAAATGCATCGCCTCCGCATCATCTGGGGCAAGCGATAAAATCTCCCTGTACTGGCGCTCAGCCTCTTCATAATCCCCGTCCAGGTGTTTCCTGAATGCATGGTAGAACAGGGATTGGGTAGTGTTTTTTTCAGTCATATTAGCCTTTCTGAACTGGATTCAGAGTCTAACTGCGCCTCTCGATGTTTTTTTAACACAGCTTGCCCAAAGATGGAAACAGTAAGTTTCATCCATGAATGGGATTGCCAGATGAAATCATATAGGACTTTTCCTGGCGCGGAATTTAAAATGCTTCAGGTCAGCCCTGATAATTTTATTTATTAGCCGGAATAAATGAATGCCATAAATGAAATGAACTGAATTTTCGTGTAACCTGCAAGAATGTTAATTGGTTAAGTTCAGTACTATTCATTATTTATGATACAAGCATGCAAAATCAATCGGTAATCGAAAAGGAATTTGAGGCTGCATTTGCATTTCACATGCAAAACGAACTGGATATGGCTGAGAAACTGTATCGTTCGATCCTTGATGTCGCTCCCGATGAGCCGCATACGCTTCACTTTCTTGGGATTTTGTTATTCCAAAAATACAAGAGTGATGAGGCACTGCAATTAATCAGAAGATCCCTCGTGATTCTTCCTTCTCGCGCAGACTGGAGGAATGACTTGGGCAATGTGCTTGTCGAATATGGCGATCTGAGAGGGGCTAAAGTGGAATTTAGTCACGCACTGGAACTTTCACCCCATGATGCGGTGTTATGGAACAATTTAGGATCCGTTTTAAGCCTTCTTAATGAACATGAGGACTCGCAAAAGGCTTTTAGAAAGGCAATCTCCATTGATCAGTTGTTTTCGGATGCACTTCTGAACCTTGCGAATTCTTTGGATAGGGAGGGGCGGGATTTGGAGGCCGCCGAGTTTCATTGCAGGGCCTATATTTTACCTCCGACCGAGAACAAGCCAAAATCCTTGTTGGGAATTGCCTATTATAAATTGGGGCGGTATGCGGAAGCGGCGGAGGTCTATCGCGAATGGATGCTGGAAGAACCCGATAACCCGGTTGCCCGACACCTTTATTCAGCGTGTTCAGGAGAAGACGTTCCGGAAAGAGCATCGAATGGTTATGTGGAGAATCAGTTCGACAAGTTTGCAAAAACGTTCGATTCAAATCTCCAGAACCTATCCTACTGCGGTCCACGCATGATTCAAGAGGCACTTGATGAAGTGATGCATCCAAGTGTGAATCTGGACATACTGGATGCTGGATGCGGAACCGGATTATGTGGCCCTGTTTTGTCTAAATATTCCAAAATGCTTGTAGGGGTGGATATCTCATCGGGTATGTTGCAGGAAGCGACCAAACGGGGTCTTTATCATCGTTTGATTAAGTCCGAGTTGAGTGAGTTTCTGATCCAGAATCCAGAATCTTTCGATTTGATCGTTGCAGCGGATACCCTGATTTATTTTGGTGATCTTAGGCAATTGCTGATGGCCGTGCACCGATCATTAAAAGGAGATGGTTTTTTTGTGTTTACGATCGAGCTGTCAGATGATGACGGCCAGTTCCATTTAAATCCAAACGGACGTTATTCGCATGGTAAGAACTACCTTCAAGGTGTTTTGACCCAAACTGGATTCGTGACCCATGAGATGAAATACGGTGTGGTAAGGGTCGAATTTGGAATTGCAGTGCCAAGCCTGACGGTCACAACTCAAAAAATCGTATCGCATAATTAAAGGTTATCAACCTCTGAAAATTTCAAAAGGTTCGATCTTGATTACCCTGCGGATTCCAAAATAGCTCGAAATGCCTGCAATAATGAGAACCATCGCGAATGCCAGTGCCAAATTGGAGAATGTGATGATTGAAGCATAATCGGGTAATCGTAACCGGGCGAGTCTGATTAGAAGCGCGCATAGTCCCACGCCAATGCCGTACCCCGTGAGGGCTGTAAAAAGTGCCTGGAACAAGATCATTTCTACCAGTTCATAACTTTTTGCACCAATTGCCTTTAATGCCCCGAATTTCTCAAGGTTCTCAAGGATGAATGAGTAAAAGGTCTGGCCAGAGATCGAAAGTCCGACGATAAAACTCACTATCGTCATGATCATGATGTTCGTTCCTACACCGGTTTGGTATTTGTAAAAGTCGGAAATTCGTTCCTCGAACTCTTCTTTCGTCAATGCAAGGTAGCCAAGACGACCTATCGCCTGTTTGATTCGATTCGCATCCTGCATATTCTTCGGTTCGACTAAGATGTAAGATATGGTAAATCTTGAGGTCGGCAAGTATTGAATTGCCCGGTTATAGGTCGTGTAAAGTGTCGGTACACCAAACAGCCCGCCAGACGAGACTTTTGCGATGCCAACAACGAGTGCCCGATGGTCGTTGATTTCAAATTCCGTGCCGATGCCAGGGTTTTCCAACTTTTGGAACTCCGCGTCATGCACCACGATAAATGCATTCTCACCGAATATGTCCTTGATGTTTCCTTTTTCCATCTGTGGCCTGCCAAAAAGACTATTGTCATCAAGTCCCAAAATCGACACGGACTGAAAGGTCCCATCTTTAAGCTTTGCGAGGCCACCCCCGGAATACAAGGGAACCGCAAATTTGACACCTTCCACGCTCCTTACCGCGTCAAGGAGGTAATCTGGCATGGGAATCGTATTTGCAACGGTGTTGACGGCCGGGTCCATCACCCAGATTGAAGCACCTATGTTTCTTACTGAAGCGGATGATCGGTCAAGTATGCCAGAGAACATGGAAGTCATTTGAACCATAAGGAATACCGCAAACGTAATACCCAAGAGCAATGCTCTGAACTTGGAGCTGTCATTCAGCAATAACTTATAGGCAATTTTAAGAAGTCCCATGTTGTTCATATCGATTCATTCATTTTGATTACCAATCGAGGTGTTCTATTTTTCCTTGATGTAGATGTCGACTAATTGACCAGGGTACAACGTTCTGTCCGGTTTATTTGCAAAACGGAAGATTACCGGTAATACCCTAACGTCGACCCGTTCTTGTCTTTGGTCGGACAGTTGAATCTTTGGAGAAACATACGGTTGAATTCGAACGAACTCCAGGGGAATCCTGGTGTTCGTTCCTCGAATCGCCATTTCAGCGTGAATGTGGTCTCTCGCGGGTAGCCGGTTTAATAGGATTTCATCGATATAACACCTCACGCCCAAGTTTTCCTGTTTGGATCCCATCACAACGGCAGGTAGATTGCTTCCTGTATAGGTGTCGTAAATTCCGGATCCAGATACATAGGATCCTTCTGCAACGTTGATCATCAGCACTACGCCGTCATTCGGTGCCTTTAGGGTGAATTTCCTTAATAAGGCTGCTGACGACTCGGCTGCCGCAGACAAGGCCTTATACTGTTTTTCCTGCGTCTGGATGTCATAGGACCATGCTCCAGCCTTGATGAGGTCATACTGTCTTTGAGCCAGGTTAAGATTTGCCGAGGCAACATGGATCGCGTTCAATGCATTATCCAGAACATCCTTGCTCACGGAACCGGTCATGAGGTCTTCGGATCCCTTCAATTTGTCATACTGATCCTGTGCCAATTTAAGATTGGCCCGATTGACCTCGATCTGGGCTTTGGACACTTCGAGGTTCTCCGGTCTCGGTTGGGCTTTTAATTCCTGGAGCAATCCCAGTGCTGCGGCCGCTTGCTGCCTTTGCTCGTCTGTAATGTTCTTTTGGACCGTATCGTCAATCGCCACCAGCGGGTCACCTTTTTTAACGGAATCGCCTTCATGGATAAAGATTCGATTGACCACACCTGTGACCTCGAAATTTAAATTGATGTTTTCTCCGCTTGATTGATCGCTTTCTATGATCCCATTTGCGTAGATCGTGTCCTTGAATGGACTTTGGGTAGGATTGAAAGCGGGTGGTTCTGCCTTAAACGGAATGCTGAAGAGATAAGCACTGAGGAGGGCGCCCATCACCCCCAGTAAAGAGATAAAAAAAATCAGTTTTCTTTTCATTAGGCTTCCTTTCCCATCCCCGTGATTTTCCCGTCTTCCATATTGATGATGCGGTCAGCATACTCATTGATGCGTGAATCATGCGTCACGATCAGGATCGTTCGATCCTCATTCAGTATTTCATCTTTTACGAATGACACGATTTTTCTTCCGGTCGTTCCATCAAGAGAAGCAGTTGGCTCATCTAAAATCAGGATGGGGGGCTGACTGACGATTGCACGTGCAATGGCGACCCTTTGTTGTTCACCGCCACTTAGTTTCACGGGTGGCAGTTCGGCTTTATCTGCCAAACCTACGATATCAAGGTAGTGTTTGGCGCGTTTGATGGCATCGTCCCAGGGTGTTTTTTTTAAAATCAATGGAATGGCGACATTCTCAGCGGTCGTTAACCTTGGAAACAAATGATAGTCCTGAAAAACAAAACCAATGTTGTTCAAACGAAAGTCGGCAAGTTCGTTATCCGACATTTTCCAGATGTCCTGGCCGTTGATGAACACATTGCCTTCATTTGGCCGAAGTATCCCCGATAACATGCTTAGCAGCGTGGTTTTGCCGCTTCCAGAAGGCCCAATGATATAGAGCATCTCGCCGAAATAGGCTTCGAAGTCAACATCCCGAACGGCAATTGTCCTCGTGCTTTCTTCTCCGAACCATTTCACAAGTTTAGTAGAAGAAATCGCGACCTTTTTCATTGATTCCAATACCTGCCTTAGCTTTAAAAAATTCGAACTCGAAATAATGGGGGCATTGTCAAAAATCCATGACCTGCACAAGTCGATTTTAGAAAACCTGTTGCCCCCAACTAGTTCTTCAATAGTTTATCTATCTCATTCTCCGCATCGAACCAGTCAGATTCTTCGCCACCTGGAGTGAACCCCCTGCTTTCAGCTCGATAATAAGCGTTTTCTGCAATCATATCCAAACGTTCTTTCTCGGACACTTTAGTATGGACTACTTTCTTAGATCCAGTTCTAACACGCTTCGCTTTGGCTGTCAGCAGCTTCGTTGAAGCACTTTTATCGCCAATCGCAGGAACTTTTTTTTCCGTCACTAACTTTTGATCCTCAACCAATGTCGTTCTCCCATAACAAAAACAATGCATACAGAATGGAAACCAATTGGTATAGACTGTAATTTGTATTAGTAAAAAGTTCTTGATATATGTCAAGGGTGTCATGATTTGAACTGATAATATCGAGACGTTGTCATTGATCGATTTTCAATATCAATTTGCGCTGTAGTTATGAGTTAAACTGCAGTTATTCAGTTCGTTATAGCTGAGAGTGAGACTTGCCAGAAATTTTTGAGGGCATGCTACTCAAACCTTCGAGAGGTTCTTAAAGATGGGTTATCATTATCTGGAGCCGCTTTTTGCCCCAAATTCCGTCGTGGTTTTTGGGGCGAGTGATCGAGTTGATTCGGTCGGGTACGTCGTTTTCCAGAACATGCTCCAAAGTGGATATCAAGGCGCACTCTATCCTGTCAATCCAGGCCATAGCCAAATCCAGGGATGTAAAGCGTATACAAGTATCACGGAAATTACCGAGAATATCGATCTTGCGGTCATCGTCACGCCGCCTGATAAGGTTCCTTATATTATCGAGGAATGCGGCAGGCACCGGGTCAAGGCGGCTGTGATCATCACAGCTGGTTTCGGTGAGATCGGTGCCGAAGGTAAAGCACTGGAAAAAACACTTCTCGCGAATGCAAGACGCTATGGAATAAGACTGATCGGGCCAAATTGTCTTGGGATCATGCGTCCGGAAATCGGTCTCAATGCTACCTTTAATAATGGCAGTGCCAATAACGGTCATCTGGCTTTCATCTCCCAGTCAGGAGCGTTGTGCACGGCGATTCTGGATTGGGCCAAATCGAGTGATGTCGGTTTTTCGAGCGTGATTTCAATGGGTTCGTCTCTCGATATCGATTTTGGGGAGATTCTTGACTACTTCATTTCCGACCTCAATACCAAAAGCATCCTGTTATACATCGAGGGTATCCGGGATGCCAGAAGGTTCATGAGTTCGATACGGGCAGCTGCGCGTGTTAAACCGGTCATTTTGGTAAAGGTTGGTCGACATCCCGAAGGCTCCAAGGCTGCGATGTCCCATACAGCCTCACTGGTAGGGGCCGACGATGCCTTTGAAGCAGCCATTCGACGTGCAGGTGTGGTGAGAGTGACCACCGTCACACAACTTTTTTCTGCAGCAAAAGCATTGTCATGCGGATTCCACCCGACAGGCAATCGCTTGGCGATCGTGACCAATGGCGGAGGCCCGGGGGTTATGGCAGCGGATTGTGCTTCTGACCTTGGCCTGGTTATGGCGAGCTTATCCGAAACCACCGTTGAGTTCCTGAATGATTGTTTGCCAGCTACCTGGTCTCATGGCAATCCGGTGGATATTGTAGGGGATGCACAGGCAGAACGTTACGACAACGCCGTTAAGGCTTGTCTTGAAGATCCAAACGTAGACGGGGTCCTGACTATCCTCACGCCTCAGGCAATGACTAAACCATTGGAAAGTGCGAATGCAGTCATTGAACTTTCTAACCAGCATAATAAGCCCTTTCTTGCTTGCTGGATGGGTGGTGGGCAAGTCGATGAGTCAAGGGCTGCCTTTAACCATGCCAAGAAACCATGTTTCCGAACGCCCGAGGCAGCGGTTGAAGTCTTTTCGTTTCTGTCTTCCTATTACCAAAACCAGAAATTGCTTATGCAAGTCCCAGGCCCTCTTTCCCATCATGTGGAACCGGATTCGGAAGGTGCAAGGATGATTATTGAAAATGCCCTTCAAGAAGGCCGGAATATACTTAGTGAGATCGAATCAAAGGCACTTTTATCGGCTTTTCATATTCCGGTAGCACAGACTTTGGTCGCTCACTCACCGAATGAAGCGCTGCTGATTGCTCAGCAGATTGGATTTCCTGTGGCAATGAAGATTAACTCACCGGATATCACGCACAAGTCTGACGTATTAGGTGTGAAACTTAATATTCAGGGTGCCCAAGCTGTCCGGGGAGCATACAATGAAATAATCGAGAACGTAAAACGACACTCTCCGGAAGCTCAAATCGATGGTGTGTCGATTGAACCCATGATCATCAAGCCAAATGGCCGTGAACTGATGGTTGGGGTCTCACATGATCCAATCTTTGGACCGATTATAAGTTTTGGTGCTGGTGGAACGCTCGTGGAAATCATGGATGATCAATCCGTATCCCTTCCCCCGCTTAACGGTTTCCTGGTTAAGGACCTGATTGAAAGAACCCGTATCTCCAAAATGTTGGGTGCATTTCGAAACATGCCGCCAATCGATATGGAAGCACTCGAGAGTGTTTTGCTTCGTGTCTCAGAAATGGCCTGCGAGCTTCCCATGATGATGGAAATGGATATTAACCCTTTAATCGTAGACGAAAAGGGGGTCCTAGCAGCCGATGCAAGAGTGGTTGTGAAATTTCAGCCACCGTCGTCGGAACGATATTCCCATATGGCCATCCACCCTTATCCTTCCCATATCGTTACCAACTGGCAGATGGCTGATGGCACGGATGTTGTGATACGTCCAATCAGACCCGAAGATGCCGAATTAGAGCAGCAGTTTGTTCATGACCTCTCTGAAGAATCGCGCTACTTCCGTTTCATGAATAGTGTTCATGAACTGAGTCAACAGACCCTGGTTCGGTTTACTCAAATAGACTATAGCCGTGAGATGGCGCTTATCGCCATTACCGATATCAATGGAAAAGAGCTGGAACTTGGGGTGACAAGGTATTCGATCAACCCGGATGGGGAATCATGCGAATTTGCGCTGGTGATTGCAGACAATATGCACAGCAAGGGACTTGGGCAGAAGCTGCTGTCAATTCTAATCGATCTCGCCCGTTCCAAGGGGTTGAGGATAATGGGGAGTGAAGTCCTGAGCAATAACATGAATATGTTGAGATTAATGAAAAAATTAGGTTTTACTATCGAATCCAATCCCGAAGATGAAGGGGTGAAGATTGTGCGTAAACAACTATAAGAGGCTAGCATGCATACGGCGTATCTGACTCATCAAGACTGCTTGAAGTACGATTTAGGCGACATACATCCGGAATCGGCTACCCGAATCCATGCTATAAATGACCAGCTTATCGCTTCAGGTGTTCTTGATTATCTGGCCTACTGTGACGCGCCGTTTGCCACTCAGGAGCAACTCGCAAGGGTTCATAGTGAAGAATATATCGAATGGATATTTTCTCAATCGCCAAGTTCGGGTGTCATCCATCTCGATTGCGATACGATAATGACACCGTTTTCCCTCAATGCTGCCTTGCGGGCAGCTGGCGCCGTGATCAAAGGGATCGATCTCGTCATGGCAGGAAAAGTCCAGAATGCCTTCTGCAACATCAGGCCTCCTGGGCACCATGCAAGTCGAGATAAGGCGTCCGGTTTCTGTATTTTTAACAATGTTGCAGTGGGTGCTGCTCATTTACTGGAACAATATGGTCTAAGTCGAGTCGCTATTCTGGATTTTGATGTTCACCATGGAGACGGGACAGAGGCGATCTTTGCAAATGAGAGCCGGGTGATGTTTTGTTCTTCGTTCAGGCATCCTTTTTACCCCTATCTAGGAGCTGAAACAAAGAGCAGCAATATCATCAACGTGCCGCTTAAGGCTGGAACCTCAGGTAAGGAATTTCGACATGCAGTCAGTGAGCATTGGTTTCCTGCGCTCGAAAAATTCAGGCCTGAATTTATACTTGTTTCTGCAGGATTTGATGCCCATTGGGAAGATGATATGGGAGGGTTGGCGCTTCATGAGTCCGATTACAGATGGATCACGGAACACATAAAAAAATTGGCAAACGAATTCTCGAGCGATCGAATCGTCTCAACCCTGGAAGGCGGTTATGCCTTGCACGCCCTTGGTAGGAGCGTTTTAGCCCATATTAAGGTACTTGCGGAAATGTAATGGCTAGAAGCCACCCAGGAATAAATTCTCGTTAATATTATTTTACTGGGGGCGTGGCTCGGTATTTCCCTTGAAAGGCAATCATCCAGCCTGGGTATTCTGGATCAAGTGCACTGACTTCATCCAGTATTGTTAATTCCGCCTCAGAAAGAGACAAACGGGTGGATGCAAGGTTGTCCTTCAATTGGTCCAATCGTTTGGCACCAATAATGACAGAGGAAACCTGTTTTTTGCTAAGTATCCATGATAGGGCAACCTGTGCGATCGATACGTTGTGCTCAATCGCTATTGGTTCAATTTTCTCTATGCAATTAAAGGCTCTTTCTTTGTCCAGGGGAGGGAAGTCAAAGTTAGTGCGTCGAGCATCGGCTGGAAGGCTAGTGTTTCGTTTGAACTTCCCGGATAAGAAACCGCCAGCCAACGGGCTCCATACCATGAGGCCAAGTTTCTGATCTTCCACCAGGGGGAATATCTCGCGTTCCAAATCTCTCCCTGCAATTGAATAGTAGGACTGGACACTTACGAATTCATGCCAATTGTGCAATCTTGAGGTTCCAAGTGCCTTCATGATTTGCCATGCTGCCATATTGCACAAGCCTATGTAACGGATCTTCCCCGATCTAACGAGATCGTTCAGGGCTGAAAGGGATTCTTCGAACGGAGTCAATGGATCAAATCCGTGAACCTGATAGAGATCAATGTGGTCGAGTTGCAGTCGCTTCAAGCTGGCATCGACTTCATTATAAATATGAAAACGAGATTGGCCGCGCCCGTTCGGGGACTCATCCATGATGCCTGTGGATTTGGTGGCGATGATGAGCTCATCTCTTGGCAAACCGATTTCTTGAATGGCCCTGCCAAGTGATTTTTCAGATTCTCCAAGCGAGTAAACATTGGCCGTGTCAAAGAAATTGATGCCTTGTTCGTACGCTTCTTTAACAAGAATATTGACTTCAGGTTGCTGAAGCCCGCCCATGACTTCCCAAAATCCTTTTGATCCAAATGTCATCGTTCCCAAACATAATTCAGAAACATAAAGTCCTGTACTTCCCAGCAGTCTGTATTTCATGGTTTCGCTATCCTTTTATGACTGTATTCGAATTCAGATTTGGAAAAAGTCTAATCCACCTCAATGATCAGTTCGTTTCGCCTGAGGAAGGGCAGTGTCCAGGGTGGATTGTAGCGTGCAAGCTCAACGGTGTCTGATCGATGTTTGATGTGGTTGGACTGAAGCCATTGTTCAAGTTCATATAACTTGCTTTTAATGGATTTCTCGGATGCCAGGCCTGAGAAAACCAGAACGGCAACCTTCCTCGCTTCACGAACTTTGACCATTACTTCCGAATTATGCGGCTTGGGTATCGTGTTGATGGAGAAGTGGCTGGGCATGGTGAACTGAACCAGCCATTGACCGGGTTCAGTCTTGATCAAACGATGCGAACTGACATAAGACTCATTGCCTTCAGGCTTGACCATGACAGGAGCGGTCATGGCGATCTTTTCAGGCGATCCATCTTTAGTGATATTGTTTCCAAAAATATAATCTGCCAGCATTCGGAACCCTGCAGACGAAGCTTCTTTTAAATCGCCTGATACACTGACCTCTGCAATTAGCATTTGCTCGTAGTGACGCAATTCGAAAGCGCCGCGCTTAAGGATCGTTTTATAGGCTGGTTCTTCGATGGCCATGATTTGAGTTAATTGATGCCCTGACTGATGAGATAGTCTTCATAATTTCCTGTAAAGTCCGTGATGCCGTCGGCACGAATTTCAAGAATCCGGGTTGCAATCGAACTTACAAACTCCCTGTCGTGGCTCACAAAGAACAAGGTGCCTTTATATTTATCGAGAGCCGTATTAAGCGCTTCGATGGACTCCATGTCCATGTGGTTTGTTGGTTCGTCCATAAGCAGTACGTTTGTTCTGGCCAGCATCAGTTTCCCATATAGCATTCGGCCTTTTTCTCCACCAGAAAGGACCTTAACGGGTTTTTTTGTATCTTCTCCTGAGAAAAGCAGTCGTCCTAACATGCTCCTGACAGACTGGTCATCGTCGCCTTCCTGAGTGAATTGGGACATCCATTCGAAAAGGGTTGATCCTTTTTCGAACTCGTATTCATGATCTTGAGCGAAGTAACCTAATTTTGCCTTTTCAGCCCATTTGATGGTTCCATGATTAGGTGACAGGTCTCCGGCAAGGCAACGGAGAAGGGTGGTTTTACCGATGCCGTTCTCGCCGATGATGGCTACTTTCTCACCTGCCTCGACCAGGAGATTGAAGTTCTTGAACAGAGGCTTGTCAAACCCGTGACTCAGGTTCAACACTTCAACAGCCTGACGATGTAATTTTTCTCTCTCATCGTATTCAAAACGGATGAAAGGATATTGCCTGGAAGAGGGTTTAAACTCTTCGATCTTGATTTTGTCGATCTGTTTTGCACGACTGGTGGCCTGTTTTGCTTTTGATGCATTCGCTGAGAATCGCCTGACAAACTCCTGCAAATCGGCAATTTGCTGTTTTGCTTTTGCGTTGTCCTTTGCCTGCTGAGCCCTTGCCTGTGAACTGGCTTCCATATAGTCGTCATAGTTTCCCGGATAGACCGTCAGTTTTCCATAGTCCATATCTGCTGTATGCGTGCAAACCTGATTTAAGAAGTGTCGGTCATGTGAGATGATGATCATGGTGCAATCGCGATTATTCAGAATGTCTTCCAGCCATCGGATCGTATTGATATCAAGGTTGTTTGTTGGCTCATCCAGTAAAAGGATATCCGGATTGGCAAATAGGGCTTGAGCCAGAAGGACTCGCAGCTTCCAGCCGGGTGCGATGGCACTCATCGGGCCTGTGTGCTGAGCAGTGGGTATGCCCACACCTAAAAGCAATTCTCCAGCCCTGGCTTCAGCAGTATAACCATCGAATTCGGCAAATACGGTTTCAAGTTCCGCCGCTTTCATGTAATCGTCTTCAGTTGCTTCCGGGTTCATGTAGATGGCATTTTTCTCAATGTTGGCCTTCCACATTTGTTCATGTCCCATCATGACCACATCGATAACACGTTCGTTCTCGTAGGCGAACTGATCCTGACGCAGCCAGGCCATACGTTCATGGCTATCTAGGGAGATATTTCCGGCCGAAGGTTCAAGAACCCCTGCCAATATTTTCATGAAAGTCGATTTTCCGCAGCCATTGGCGCCTATCAACCCATATCGGTTACCATCACCGAACTTTACTGAGACATTCTCAAAGAGAGGTTTTGCACCGAATTGCATGGTGATATTGTTGCTGATTAGCATGTTGCGATTTCCAAATTGGTAAGTTTAAAGAATACTTGAAATTAAAATGAATTATCGATTAAAACTTCGCTCAATGGCAATTGACCGCTTCTTGGTTTCGCCTTATCAAGCGGTTTGCCAACGACCACAAACATACTCGGGATGTGATCCTCTGGCAGATTGATGATCTTTGCAACAGCCTCGAAATCGAATCCGTCCATGGGGCACGTGTCATAACCCATTTCCTTGGCTGCGAGCATAATAGTCATCGCGGCCATTCCGCATGAACGCATTACCTCGTCCCTTTGTACCTGGGGGTTTTCTCGATAATAATTACCAATTGCGGGAACAAGACTGTTCTGGACTTCCTGGGGAGCGTTTCTCCAATATCGCTGGGGTTCTTTTTCCCAAGCCTTTAAATCACCGCATAAAACAATCAGTATCGAAGCATCGGTAACTTGAGGCTGATTCCAACTTACACTGCGAATCTTCTTTCTTAACTCTTCGTCCTGAACCACGACGAAGCGCCAATTTTGAATATTGAAAGCAGTGGGTGACAATGCTGCCAGAGCGATCAGTTTCTCGATCTCCTCCTGGGTCATCTTGTGTTGTTTATCGTAGACCTTGATGGATCTTCGATCCTGAATTGCGTTGATTACGTTCATGAATCTATCCTAATAATGAAATTTCTTAATATGCAGCTCGATGTTCCCAGCCGGGCGTTGCCAAATCACCGAATCTCCGATCTTTCTTCCAATCAGCGCTTTTGCGATAGGTGAAACATAACTCACTTTATTGACTGATAGATCGGCTTCGTCTTCTCCCACGATCATGAAAATACTTTCTTGACCGTCCTCGTCTTCGACTTCAACGTAGGCTCCAAACAGAATCACGTCATGATTGTGTTCCAATGGTTCAACCAGGATGCTCGTCTCAAGTCGACTTTCAAAATATCGCAAGTCCCGATCTATCGTCCCTAATCGTTGACTGACCTGGGTATCGTCTTTGAGAGGTTTTAATTTCTCTCGCTGAGATTGAAGTTGTTCAATCTTCTCTCTCAGTTGAATTAATCCATTTGGTGTGACGTAATTGGGATACGGACTGATAGGGCGCTCCGGAACGTCCGTGCCGGCAAGTTCCAAATCGTCTTCTTTGATAAATCCTCTGCTCATCCTAGGTATACAGACTTTGTCTTGTCATAAAAACAGGGATGCTATTCCCACTCGATCGTCGCCGGTGGTTTGCCGGAGATGTCGTATACCACCCGATTAATTCCTCTGACTTCGTTGATTATTCGATTGGAAACACGGCCAAGCAGGGAATAAGGAAGTTCGGCCCAATGTGCAGTCATGAAATCACTGGTCACGACCGCCCTTAACGCGACCACATAGTCATACGTTCTGCCGTCGCCCATTACTCCCACCGATTTGACTGGGAGAAATACGGTGAATGCCTGACTCGTCAACTCATACCAGGATTTTCCGCTCTTTTCATCGACGGTATTTCGTAGTTCCTCGATGAAGATTGCGTCCGCCATTCTTAACAAATCTGCGTATCCTTTTTTGACTTCCCCCAAGATCCTCACTCCCAGACCTGGGCCGGGGAATGGATGTCTAAACACCATTTCATGAGGAAGGCCTAATGCAAGGCCGAGTTCCCTGACTTCATCCTTAAATAGGTCTCGAAGGGGTTCAAGCAGCTTCAAACCCAATGTCTCAGGTAGTCCGCCTACGTTGTGATGACTCTTAATCGATACCGCTTTTTTGGTTTTTGCCCCACCCGATTCGATCACATCGGGATAGATGGTTCCCTGAGCCAAGAATTTAACATTTGATAGTTTCTTTGCTTCATTCTGGAAGACTTCAACAAACTCTTTTCCGATAATTTTACGTTTTGCCTCAGGATCGGTCACGCCGGCCAGTTTGCCCATGAACTGTTCGGTCGCATCAATGTGAAGGACCTTGGCATGCAGTCGGCCCGAGAACATTTCCATGACATGTTTGCCTTCATCCAGGCGCAAAAGACCATGATCGACGAACACGCAGGTGAGCTGGTCTCCGATGGCTTTGTGGATAAGGGCAGCTGCAACGCTCGAATCCACTCCGCCAGATAACCCGAGCACCACTTCGTCTTTACCAACCTGATGTCGGATTTTTTCTACCGCTTCAGCAATGTGGTCTACCATGACCCAATCCGGCTTTGCTTGGCAGATGTCTAAAACGAATCGATTCAATATCGCTTGACCTTGTTTGGTATGGGTGACTTCAGGATGGAACTGAACGCCGTAGAATTTTCGCTTTTCATCTGCCATTGCAGCAATGGGCGTTGTCTGGTTGCTTCCGATCACTTTAAAGCCATCAGGTAATTCCGTTACCTTGTCACCATGGCTCATCCAAACCTCAAGTAATCCATGACCTTCAGCATTGGTACGGTCCTCGATATCCCTAAACAAGGCAGAGTGACCATGGGCACGAATTTCAGCAAATCCGAATTCGCGTTTTGTACCGGCTTCGACTTTGCCACCCAGTTGCTGTGCCATTGTCTGCATTCCATAACATATTCCCAGTACCGGGACACCAATCTCAAAAGTGGACTGGGGAGCCTTATCCGTTTCTTCCTCATAGACGCTGGCATGACTGCCAGATAGGATAATTCCGTTTGCCCCGAAATCACGAACAAACTGGTCCGAAACGTCGCATGGATGGATCTCGCAATAAACGTGGGACTCCCTTACTCTTCGAGCAATGAGTTGGGTAACCTGAGAGCCGAAATCCAGTATGAGTATTTTTGAATGTCGCATATTTGGTGCCAATAAAATAGTTAAGGGCAAACGCCTTTATCAAATATAAAGTCATTTGCCCACGGGATTAATTTGGTTAATCTATATGGTAGTTGGGCGCTTCTTTTGTTATCTGTACGTCATGAACATGCGATTCTCGCATGCCCGCGGCTGTAATTTGAACAAATTCGGCCTTTTCACGCATTTGATCAATCGAACTGCAGCCGACATAGCCCATGGATGCCCTGAGCCCACCCATCAATTGATGAATGACTGCTATCACGCTGCCTTTGTAGGGAACCCGGCCTTCTATGCCTTCCGGGACCAGTTTGTCTGCATTTCCCTCGTTGTCCTGAAAGTAACGGTCGCTTGAACCTTTCTGCATCGCTCCTACTGAGCCCATGCCGCGATAGGATTTATAGGACCTGCCTTGAAACAGTTCTATTTCCCCCGGTGCTTCCTCCGTGCCGGCAAACATGCCACCTAACATGGCACAGTGCGCACCTGCAGCAATCGCTTTCGCGATGTCTCCAGAGTAGCGGATCCCTCCGTCTGCAATAAATGGGACACCTGTTCCGCGAAGTGCTTCTGCCACATTGCTTACCGCGCTGATCTGCGGGACGCCCACTCCAGCGACGATTCGTGTCGTACAGATTGAACCGGGTCCGATCCCTACCTTGACACCATCTGCGCCAGCATCAACAAGCGCTTTAGCGGCTGAAGCTGTTGCAATGTTTCCGCCTATGACTTGCACTTGCGGAAAATGTTTCTTAATCCAGGTGACACGATCCAAAACGCCTTGTGAGTGACCATGCGCAGTATCTACCACGATTGCATCGACTCCAGCATTCACCAGCGCGGATACACGCTCTTCGGTTCCTTCACCTACACCAACAGCTGCGCCAACGCGTAGCCTTCCATGCGTGTCCTTGCATGCAAGTGGGTGGTCTGACGATTTTTGGATATCCTTTACCGTGATGAGGCCCTTTAAGTTGAATTCATCATCGATTACCAGAACTCGCTCTAACCGGTGTTTGTGAAGAAGGTGCATGACTTCATCACGAGATGCGCCTTCACGAACGGTGACCAGGCGGTCACGAGGGGTCATGATATTGACGATTGGCTGGTCAAGACTGGTTTCAAAACGTAAATCACGGTTTGTTACGATTCCAACAACCTTGCCATTTTCGACAACCGGTAATCCAGAGATCTTGTGCTGACGGGTCAGTGCCAGGACGTCGCGAACCGTCATATGCGGCTGGATGGTCACGGGATCATTCACGACACCAGATTCAAAACGTTTCACCCTTGCTACGTGAGCTGCCT
The DNA here is from genome assembly GCA_903863255.1 of uncultured Methylophilaceae bacterium. Classification (GTDB taxonomy): domain Bacteria; phylum Pseudomonadota; class Gammaproteobacteria; order Burkholderiales; family Methylophilaceae; genus CAIPBJ01. The sequence continues at coordinate 2,834 of CAIPBJ010000071.1, read as the reverse complement.
GCTCTTTGTCCGTCATGTTTTTATGAATGATGCCCATTCCACCCTCTTGAGCAAGCGCAATGGCCAGAGGGGCTTCCGTTACCGTGTCCATGGCAGCAGAAACTAAGGGTATGTTCAGGCGGATTGTTCGAGTGAGTTGCGTGGATAAGCTGACTTCACGTGGTAATACATTTGAGTGCGCTGGTACCAGTAGAACATCATCGAAGGTAAGCGCTTGTTGCAACAGACGCATGGGTATTCTTTCGACAAAAGGCAATTATACCGATTTGGAGAGATTGGGTAAATCTAAGTTTAATTATGGATTGGAAATATTCACTATTGATGGTGACCAGAACTTGCCACAAGCCGTTTTTAGGATGAATAGCAGTTGACTCTATCAACGCTTCTCATTAATGTAAAGGCTTGTTGGTTTTAATGGGATGTAAAGGTTTAGATATGCTTAAAAAAATATGGTTTGTGATTTTTATTTTATCGATTCCCCATTTATCAGAAGCAGAAATCTACAAATGGAAAGATGATAGTGGCGTCACGCGTTATTCCGATCAGCCACCAACAACCAACATTCCGTATCAGCCGATGAAAACCCAGAAACCAGCATCGGGTGCCGCGACGATTCCAGCGTTGACTGACAGTAACGGTAATAGCGCGGTAAGCGGCAACCCGCCTGCAATCAAATCAAAAGACGCTGAAGACAAGTCTAAAACCTCGGATCAGGTTGACTCGAACCTTAAAGGCAAAGAAAAAGCCTGTGCAAATTCCAAAACAAATCTAGAGAAACTGAAAGCCGGGGGCACGATCTACAAGGTGAACTCGAAAGGTGAACGCGAATACCTGGATGACACAACCATCAAACAGGAAATTGAAGCGACTCAGAAAGAGATCGACATTACTTGTAAGTAGACTATGCTTATCAGGCGTCATTTCCATCAATGGGGCCGCCGCCCTTTTTCATGACTTTTCCTTCAGCAGCTCGTTGACGCCTTACTTCTTTTGGATCCGCGATGAGTGGTCGGTATATCTCAACCCGATCCATGTTCCTTAAGCCAGTATCCGGCTTGACCAACTTGCCGAAAATTCCTATTTTATTAACATTCAAGTCGATCTCTGGAAATTGCTGGATGATTCCAGAATTCTTTATAGCCTCCTCTGCAGTGCCTTCAGCACGGATCTTTACAGGAATGATGACCTGCTTTTGGGGAAGGGCATAAGCGACTTCAACCATGATTTCTTGAGTATCCTGAATCACACACATTCCTTAAATATTAGCGTTATAGAGTTAAAATATCATTTCTGCGCGTTGTACAAACGAATCAACAAACGTATTGGCGATGTGACTGAAGACGGGTGCAATCAGCTTGTCCAGAAATGCATTCGAAAATTCGTAATTTAATTTGAATTCAATTTTACACGCATTGGGGCTTAACGGGATAAAGTGCCAAAAGCCATCCATGTGCTTAAATGGGCCATTCTTGAGATTGATATTCATTTGGGTAGGAAATGTCTTTTGATTCTCGGTCGTGAAATTCTGTTTTATCCCATGATAGGCAATATGAAGGGTGGCTGTGGTTAGCGACTCATCTCGTTTTATCAAATCGACACCGCCGCACCAGGGCAGGAACTCAGGGTATTTCTCGACTGAATCCACTAATTGATACATTTGTTCAGCAGAATACCCCACCAGGACAGTTTTATTGACTTCTGCCATATATTCTTTCATAAAACCTCAGGAAGCGAATGGCCTTTCGGCCGTTTCTTCCAGTCTTTTTGTCTAGAAAAGGTTGTGATTTTGTTAAGTAGAGTAAAATGGTAATTTTAAGCCAATATTGTTGTTATGAGCATCACTCAAAATAAAAAAGCTTTTCATGATTATTTTATTGAGGAAAAGTACGAGGCTGGGATCGTCCTGGAAGGTTGGGAAGTCAAAGCTATCCGCGATAACCGCATTAATCTCAAAGAAGCCTATGTGATCATTCAGCGCGGTGAGATATACCTTATCGGTTGTCATGTCACGCCCTTAGGTTCGGCTTCAACCCATGTGCGCCCAGACGCGATAAGGACTCGCAAGCTTTTACTTCATTCTGAGGAAATTGCAAAATTGATCGGAAAGGTAGAACGGTCAGGGTATACGTTGGTTCCGCTTGATATGCATTATGTTAGGGGGAGAGTGAAAATATTGATTGGTTTGGCAAAAGGTAAAAAGCAATACGATAAGCGCGAGGCTGAAAAGGAACGCGATTGGCAGCGTGAAAAAGGCAGAATTATGAGGGCGGCCAATAAATAGAGCGTATAATTATCAGCATAATAAAACTTATCAGTTTAATTATGGTCAAATCGACGAACAGCAAAATTAGTACCATTAGGGGCCGACCAGGTTTCGACGTGGGTTGCAAAGCAGTGCAGGGCATACCGAGGCCTAGTTACCTCGTAAATAAACTAGAAAAAGTATAGTCGCAAACGACGAAACTTACGCTCTAGCCGCTTAATCCCGGCTGGACGCTGCACCGAAGGTCCTCTCGGTCGGGCGGGTAACCGCAGCAGCGTCATTAAGAGAGGATCGTATTGTATTGGGTTACTTAATACAATATTAAATCCAAGGTAACTCGCTTATTCCATGCTTGCTCGTTGGTGTGGCATAAGTTAAATCAAACAACACAGCTAAGTATGTAGAACTGTCTGTGGAGGGCTTGCGGACGGGGGTTCGATTCCCCCCGGCTCCACCAAACACCTGTACCAAGAAGTCTCAAAAGCCCAATGTTTAAAAACATATGGGCTTTTTTGTTGTATCAATTCATATCAAGCTAATTCTATGATTGATTTGAAGAAAAATCCATAAT
>CAIPBJ010000070.1 GCA_903863255.1 uncultured Methylophilaceae bacterium | reverse complement strand
TTTGTAACGTCGCTCCTGTTCAGCCAGCGCCAGGTTCCAGACCTTGCGCGCATGCCCTGCATAGCAGGTCATGCTGCGCTGCTGCGCACCATGTGGAAGGATCTGGAACTTGTAGGCTTGAAGTCGTTTCATAATAATGTACAATCGTACATTATTATTACACATCGTCAAGTACGCGCTTATATCCCCGCCATGAATGGCGAGGTTTTACGCGCTGTGTGATAAAATGCATCGTTCGTTCGCGAGCACCCAGGAGGAAGCACAAACAAAAACGCCTCGATGATAACGAGGCGTTCTCTTTTGTTCACACTTGATATCAGTTTGATGACTGGTGTGATTTCTTAATTATTTACCTAACGCACCAGCAAGCTTGCCTGAAAGCATTCCGAAAATTGCACCCAGAACGGTAGAAAGCGCAACCAACAACACAGGATTGGACAAGTTCAACGCTGTCACGCTTCCTGCATTAGCTGTTTGAAGCGCATATGCTGCTGTTGCTGCATATCCGTACACATTAGCCGGCACAACGGACAACAGATCAACCCCAGCCACGATAACCAAAAAGAACACTGTAACTGCAATGTATACTGCTGGACCCACGGCACCTGCAAGACCAAGCGGGTTATGTCCCACCAATGTCAGTGCAACACCGGCCAATACCGCACCGTAAATCATACCAACGATTGTTTTTTGCAGAGCGGCATTATCAGCACCACTATGGAAGTAACATCCCCAGGCGATGAAGCCTGCCCATACCAAAACAGAACCAGCTAATGGACCCAAAGCCAGATAGGCCCAGATACCACCAAGAACAGCAATACTCAACGATAGTGCAGTTAACTTAGACATACATTCCTCCCTCATAGGTTTTTTATGGAAAAGCCAGTTTCGGTGGTACAGGACGAACAGACGATAAAACCTGTAAGTTTGCACCGCCAATCTAGATACTATTATGGAAAGTTATAGAATGTAAACAGTTTGCCCAAAAAAAGTGCAGCCTCAAGCCGTCGGCTCAGACCTATAGTGGTTTGTAACTCCACTTGCCGCGCCATGCGGAAAGTACCATATTCGGATACTCCGGCTGGCCAAGAGAGCCGTTATAACGGCCTAGTGCACGGAAGAGATCGCCGTGTTCGATGTCCAGGTAATACCGAAGAATGGTGCATCCGTATCGGAGATTTGTCCTCAAATGGAACAGGTTCTGATCCGGTGCACCAATATCGTTCACCCAAAAGGGCATGACTTGCATGTATCCTCTCGCACCCGATGTGGAGATGGCGTACTTCTTGAATCCGCTCTCGACCTGAATGAGGCCTAACACCAATTGGACGTCCAGACCCGCACGCGAGGCTTCATAATAGACCGAACGCAGAAAGTCCTCCCTGTAGGCCTGTTGAGGCATGAAGTTTTTCAGGCGGTCGGACATATCCGCCAGCCAGATCCTTCCCTGCAGATCGTTCGTAAATATCTTGTTTGGGACTGCCGTGTCGCTTACCGATTTCTGCATGATCGCCTTGACGCTGTCGGACAAGGCCTCCTCAACCTGTGCCCCTGCCATCGCATTCATGGCAATTGCGAGCAACGTCGAGGCAATTAGGTAATCAAGCTTTCGAATCAGCATAGCTCATTTTTAATGATCTCGGAAATCGCTTCAAGAGAAGCGGATTTTGCCTGCGTATCAGTCCTTGACTGGTATTCCACCTGACCTTCTTTTAGACCACGGTCGCCAATGACGATGCGGCATGGCACCCCGATCAACTCCATCTCCGCGAACATGACCCCAGGACGCTCCCCCCGATCATCCAGCAGGACATCGATACCTGAGGCGAGCAAATCGGAATAAAGCCTTTCGGAAGCTGTCCTGACAGCGTCACTCTTCTCATAACCGATTGGCGTGATGACCACCTGAAAAGGGGCCATGCTCTTCGGAAAAACGATGCCTCGTTCATCGTTTCCCTGTTCGATCGCCGCTCCGACGATTCGGGATACGCCGATGCCGTAACAGCCCATCTCCATCACCTGGGTTTG
>CAIPBJ010000069.1 GCA_903863255.1 uncultured Methylophilaceae bacterium | reverse complement strand
TGTTTTGCTCAATTGAATTTGCTTATTAAATCAAGGCATTCGAACTTTAAGGATTGAGCGGCATCGGAATTGAAAACCGTGTAATAGGTCGTGTAATTGGCCCAAAGTTGCATATTGCAACTGGACTGGCGAAAACCTAGTTTTTCAAGTTTTGACCCCCGAATTTTGACCCCAAAATTTCGACGACACCGTCGGGACTCGAACTGAAAAAGGCCCAAGTTCGACTCCATGACGGGACACTGAACTTTGAAATCTCAAAAGTTCGACTCCAGGGCTGGTGCCCGATTTTTCAAGAGTTATAAGTGAGTCAAGAAAAAGGTTTTAGCGCCAATAGCGATTTTTTTCGAAATTTTCAAACGCTTTAGTAGTTTTCTGTTCAAGATTTGTAAGTCTGTTACTGATCCAACCACAAGCAAACCAAGCTTCGGGTTGTAAATCTTTTAGAGCAGTAAATTTGGAAAGTGCAGTTGTTAAGTCATTGATCTCACCTAAAAGATTTTGAATTACTTCTAACTCCCTTTGATATGTTTTTAGTTTTTGATCAGGGAGCAGAGCTATCGTGAATTGAAGTGCGTAACGTAACTTTTTTAAGCGTTTACGCAATTCATGTTTTTCTTTTAGCGTTAGTTGATCAAAGTCTTGGCTATTGAAAAGAATTTTCTGATGCCATTTTTTTAACCGTAAAAGTAAGTATTTTTTTATTTTAACTTGTTTAATTGAGGCAGTATTAGCGGCTTTCATGAATGCTGAAGTTTCCATGAACGCACATATGTTTAAAATACATGATTGAAATGAACTATCTTTCGACACCGATACCGGTTCACTTACATTTGTACTTAATTCCATATTTAGCAATGGTTGACCAGCAGCTATAAGAGCGGGCATTAGGCCGCTTTGCAGGACTGATTGATCACGCGCTCCTCCTAACAGTCCAAAATAATATTTAAGGATTTCTCTATGCTCATTGTCAGGTAACTGACACAAACCATCAAAAAACGACCAAGCAGTTCTTATCCGTCTGATCCCAACTCTCAATTGATGGACATGTTCAGAGGTATCTGGTTTGCATTCTTTCGCAGTATCTACTTCAGCAATCACCGATGCATTACGAATAATTTGGTCCAAGCATTCAGCCATGATGCAGTTCAAACCCTGCGCGGTGGTCATTACAGGCTTTAAATGCAAAGCTTTTGAAGTTCGAGCAGGCCAGACTAAATTAATAGCTTGAGACTCAAATTGTGAGTGGTTATTTCCTATTCTTTCTTGATGTTCCTTTGGCTTATTTTCAAGTAGGCAGAGCAGATCGCCTCTTTCCGCTTTGCTTCTCACGTCCAAAATAAGTTGATGGTCTTTTTGCCATTGATTTGCAACTGAAAAAAGAGTAGCTCTACTCCCGCGCTTGAGTTCAAATTCAATTTCAGAAATTGGTAGTTCTTGTTTACCTGAGCGAATGAATCCACGATCAAAGGCAATTTCTACCAAATCTGAAGATTGTCTTGTGTTGCGATAATGGCGTTGCACAAATGTTTCATATCTGACATCAAGAGCACTTTTGAGTTGAGATATGAATTTTTCAGCAACGGTATTTTGGTATAAATCAAGATCTAGTTCTGGGCGTGGTCTGAAGTGGTTGTATTCGATACGAGTTGAAAACGAGCTCGTCTTAATTTTTATAGTTTGAACCCACCTGTTGTTCTCTAGTCGCAACCGTAGTGAAACTTGTTGAAGTGCCAACTGTCGGTCTAAGGTGTCAAAATATAAGTCTCTAAGCTCTACGCGATTAACTTTGCCTCGCGCGAGAGCCTTTTCTAAACCTGCTAATGAAGTATCAGGCACATGTAACTTTAATTCGATTTCTAAATTTGAATTTGTATGCATCTTGCCAACTTTGTTCATCTCATAAAAATATGAAATTAATTCATCACAATATATTGTTAAGAAAGCCTATATGGTTCTCTCCCCTTTTTTTCTTAAAGAAATGCTGTGCAATCCATTAAAAAAATATTCAATGAAAAATCTCCAAATTCAATTAAAGGGCTCACTTTTGCTAAGGTCATAATTGTTTTGGAATCCAGGATGGTATTGAAAAATAAATTAAAAAGCTTTTAGCCAAATTCTTCTAATCAACAGATGCGCGCACAAAGCAAGCATTCCGTTTACCAACAACGCCACTTGCACACCTACCCAATGAACCAGGAGTCCTGTCAGTAAACTTCCAAGTGCCATGCCGCCGCGCATGGCTAACATGAACAAACTTACACTTTGACCACGAATACGTTCAGGTGCGTTTGACTGAATCAATGCATTAGCTGAGGCGTTGCTTACAGTCATTGCTACTCCTGCGAATACCATTATTGCAGGTAGCCCCCATTCCCATGGATTGAATGCTGTAAGACAGACAATCAGCCCAAAGCCAATCGCAAAATTAGTACTAATAAATCGTCGATCACTTTTAGGATCAACTGCCATCAATCCAATTGCGCCTATAAGACCACCAATACCCAATGCCCCCAAAGCCATACTAAATTGACCAGAGCCTCCATGGAATACTTCTTTTACAAGCAAGGGAGAAAATGTGATTACAGGGGCGCAAAGTAAAGCAGTAACCAAAACAGTAAGTAATGCCCCGCGCAAAATTGGATCACTAACTACTTCTCCAACACTGGTCCATAATCCAGGAATATTCTCTTTATTTCGATTTATATCTGGAGTAGGTAGTGTTCGTGGAAGAATCCATAAAGCTACTAATATGAATGGCACGTAGGAGGCAGCGCTGACTGCAAAAGCTCCAACCATTCCCACACTGGCCATTAAAACTCCAGCCAGGGCAGGCCCCAAGATTCTTGATAGATTGAACTGTGTAGAGTTCAGAGCAATTCCTGAAGGGAGTTGTTTACGCTCAACAATAGAGGGAACTATTGACTGAAATGACGGCAATGAAAGCGCATCCGTCACACCTACCACCAAAGATAAAGCAATCACTATCCAAGGCTCCACTGCACCTGCAATGAGTAGCCAAACTAGCGTGAGTGGACAAAGCATCTGAATAGACTGAAAGAAAAGTATGGTGCGCCTGCGGTCTGCGCGATCTGCCAATGCGCCACCAACCAAAATTAGCATGAGTGTTGGTGCCCCAAGTGCGAATGCATCAAGTCCAAGTAGAAAAGGGGAGGCGCCAAGGCTTAAAAGTAGCCAAGGCTGAGCCATCTGTTGCGTCCATGTGCCAATGTTTGATAGTAAGCTTGCAAACCAAAATGTCCCAAATCGCTTTGTTGCTAGTAGAGATAGAGATTCACGTAGGTGCACATTTTTCATGCAGTTAAGTAATGCGTATTTTCATCATGGCATTACGCATCTCCTTAAGCCTATTTGATAAGTCATCAATTCTTAAATTATTGATGCTCTTTAGGTATGTAACTCTTTCATAAGGTTTAGCAAGGGAAAATTCAACCCAATTTTCTTGCATATCTATGTTGTTTTTTGATGCAACAGAAATTTGGTTGTTAATGTTTTCTTCTTTTGAAATAAACATGATGGATATTCCTTCTAAGTTGATGAATCACTAATTGCCGACTAAAACCACTCTGTAGCATTGACAGTTACCGTCAAGAATTTGCTCCCAGTGGTAACCGAATGGTGGTCGCTGCGGTTGGTTAGGCTCAATTGGGTAATACTGCGGTGGTTGTTGAACTACAACCGGGGGCCTAGGCTGGCTATTCACAGCCCCATAAACCAAAACACCACCAATGATGGCAGGTATCAACCAACCTTCATCACTATCCCATCGAGCATCAGGGTGAGGACGATGCTGAT
>CAIPBJ010000068.1 GCA_903863255.1 uncultured Methylophilaceae bacterium | reverse complement strand
TAGGTAGTGAATCTATAAAAGGTAAGACCTTATTGATCCATTCTGAGCAGGGATTAGGTGATGTAATCCAATTTTGTCGCTATATCCCGATGGTTGAGAAAATGGGAGCCAAAGTCATTCTGGAAGTTCATTCATCCTTGATTCCATTGTTATCAAGCTTAGAGGGCAATTTCCTGATGGTTGAGAATGGACATGAATTGCCTTATTTTGATGTGTTCTGTCCAATTATGAGTTTGCCTCTGGCTTTTAAAACGTCAATAAATACCATTCCAAATCAAGTACCTTATTTATATGTTAATCCTGACAAGAAGGAGATTTGGAAAGAGAGATTCGTTAGCAAAATCAGGCCGCGTATAGGTCTGGCTTGGTCAGGGTCTAAAACCAATAAGAATGATCGTAATAGAAGTATTCCTTTGGAGTTATTTGAATCGTTATTGAAACTTCCCTATGAGTTTCATTCGCTACAAAAAGAATTGACTAATCACGAACTGGCAATGATTTCTAAGTTAAACAATATCACTCTTCATCATCATGAACTGGATGACTTTTCCGATACAGCCGCATTGGTCAACGAGATGGATCTTGTAATTTCTGTTGATACGTCTGTTGCGCATCTTGCAGGAGCATTGGGCAAGCAATTTTGGTTGATGTTGCCCTATAACCCAGACTATCGATGGATGGATGACAGAATTGACAATCCTTGGTATCCCTCAGCGACACTTTACAGGCAAGATAAAATGAGAAACTGGAGTACGGTTATCTCAGATATATCAAAAAGTCTAAATGCGTTATTTATCTAACAGGATGTTAGAAAAATTTAGTGGTATAGAATGTTTTGAACCATGGAGCGTTGAACAAAGTATTACCTGAATTACATAGAACCCTATTTAGGTTTGACCTCAAGCAGAAAAATATAAATGAAACATTTGCTGAATCAGAATTGCGACTAGGTTAGCTTCTTTGATTTTCGATTTTACCGCGAATAACAACAAAACCTATGAGCCCTAAACCGAATAAGATCATTACAAATGGTTCTGGTTCTGGAACAAACGATATCGGTTGGTCAGTGGTGTCTTGTTCTGTAAATGGAGTCACAATCCAAGAAATGGAATCGGTGTGGGTAAATGTTGAAGGTGCGTTTGGAATGTCAAAGTCTGGCGTACTGTCATACAGCGAGCTAAGATAATTGGTGTTCGCATTTGAGAAAAGTATTTTCTCAAATGCAAATTTTCTAGGGAAAGTTTCGATTCCGAATGAAATGCGATTTTTGTTTGATTGACCCCAAATCCCATCAAGGCTCGTGCTTTCCCAGCCGCTATTAAAACTAAATAATAAGTTGGATAATAAACTTGATGAGATTTCATTAGAGTCTATTTTAAAGTTTGATATGTTATTAATGGTAGACCCGTTTTGACTTCCGTTGAACGAGCCAGTTTGAATGTCACCGTTACCTAATTTTAATTGGAATTTGATAATCTCTGCGTTTGCTGAGTAAGAGGCTAGTGAGAGTATTAACGCCAAGCAGTAGGTCTGAAATAATTTGTACATGTGTTTCTCTGTGTCTTAGGTAAATTGATATTTAAAGCTATTGAACTAACAATATTTGATTAGTTGCATAGTAAGAAGATTTGTACTTGGGGTAAATAGTCCATCTGGACTAATCTTAATTATGCTTGTGTATGTATAAATTCAATGGCACGTAAAGTAAAGCTCGCGCTTACCATTAACCGAGCTTTCTTCTTTGTCAGTCACTTCGTAGCCTTTGGTACAAGTCTTGCGTGCTTTATCAAAACAGCTTCCCCATTCTTCAACTGCGCCACTGCAAGTTGTATAGAAGGTATTATTGGTTGAATCCAGTGATTTAACCGGTTGCAATGTCCTAGACATGTTGCCGTTCTCAGCACAACTGCTTAAGGTAATCAATAATAGTACTGCAAGTAACTTCATTTGTATTCTTTATAAAGATAAATAAAAAACGGCATCCGAAGATGCCGTTATAGGCTTTCAAGCTAAACTAGGAAATCTTAGTAGAACAAGATCGCGCCAAGTGATACTGTATGAGCCTTGCCGTTTGCACCAGCAACGTCGCCTTCGTTGTCGATTTTTTCATCGGTGTATTCAGCAACAAGGTTCAAGCTCTTTGTAAGTGGGTGGTAAGCACCAACGATCCAAGATTCGTTCTTGAATTCAGATGTTGCACCTGGAGTTTGTGAATTACTTTCACCCCAGCTTACGCCAAGTTTAGTACCAACGTTAGGAATGGTGTAAGTAGCTTGTACATAACCACCGCTGTCGTTTGTTTTAGTTGCTTGTGCTAAGAAATCAACACCGTTCAAGATCAGGTTGTTAGGACCGCCATGTTCACCTGACAGGCCATCACCGCTGTAGTAGTAACCTACTAAGCCAAAGCCATAAGCAGCTGCCTTAGCACCGATGTCCCAGCCCTTAGATGTGTAACCAGCAACAGCACCGGCGGCTTCATGTTTTTGAGTGATGCCAGAAAGCCATACACGGCCTGTAACATCGCTAACAGCGAAGTCATAAGTCAACTTACCTTCATAACCCATGTTATTGCGAGTTGTGTCAGCACCGTTAGTCCATGGCTCACGTAATGCACCAGCGAAGCTGAAGCCATTCCAGTTTGGTGATGCGTAAGAGATTTGACCTACCCAGTCAGCATATTGGTAACCAGAACCGATACGACCCAATGTTGAAGAACCACCTGTACCAGCGCCTACACCAACGCCTAATAATGTCATGTCTGACAAGATAGCGTCAGAACCATAGATGCCTAAGTCACGACCAGCTTTGATAGTACCCCAGCTAGCGTCACCGAAAGTCAAGTATGATTGACGAATGTTCAAGCTGTTGTTACCAGCGCCAGCGCCTGTACCAGAGTCAGAACCAACGAAGAAAGTGAATTGGATAGCGATATCCAAGTCATTTTGACGTGTCTTTGCACCAATGCCCAAAGCAGATGGCAAAAGACCTGTTTGGATAACATTTGTGCTTTGTGAATTGATACCTGTTTTTAATGAGCCAGATGTAGTTGTGTGTGTGTAGTAAGCGTTAACGTTACCACCTAAATCAACTGTCCAGTCACCAGCTGGGATTGTAATACCAGCATTTGCTGCAGATGAACCGATTGCTAATAAAGCACCAGCAACTGCTAAACCTAATTTCTTATTCATATGAATCTCCTATTGCGTTTCTAATTATCTCTCAATGTGTTTATTCATTAAAAGCGTTCGCTAACTCCCCTTACTACAGAGAAGGTAACGTAAGTATGCCAAATCGAATGGGTAAAGAGCAAGAAAAGGTAAGGTTTTTTTAACAATCTATTAACATATGTTGTATTTATGCAACATTATTCGTTAATAGGATCGATTAATCTAATTTTATGCCGTTTTAATTACCATTCGGATGAGACGGTAAAAAGCCTCTGATACTCTCTAATCGCATATCGGTCTGTCATTCCTGCAATGTAATCAGAAACTTTACGGGCATTTTCTTCTTTACTTTTAGATTGATACTCTTGCGGCATCAGTGTCGTATCGTTTATGAATGCTGAAAATAATTCCCGGATGATTTTTTTCGCTTTTTCACTCATCCGATTCACTCGATAGTGTTGGTAAAGCTCGGTGCGTAAGAAGTGCTTCAATTCATCTTGCTGTTTCTTTATGTCAGAACTGAAACTAATCAATGGAGGACATCTTCGGATATCGTCTACCGATTCTGGATGTTCTTTATCGATGTTTGCAATGCTTTGTGTACACAAGTCAACTACTAATGTATTAATCATTCGGCGTATGGTTTCATGAATCAGCTTTCGTTCAGCTAATCCTGGATACAAAGATCGAACGATTTGAAGATGGGTAGAAAAGATCCGGACTTTTTCGAGTTGCTCTAACTTGATTAAACCGGATCGTAAACCATCATCAATGTCATGATTGTTATAGGCGATCTCATCAGCAAGGTTGGTTACTTGAGCTTCTAATGAAGGTTGTTGTTTTTTTATAAAACGTTGGCCTACATCGCCAAGTGATTTTGCATTCTTTAACGAACAATGTTTAAGTATGCCTTCACGTAATTCAAAAGTAAGATTCAGTCCATCAAAGTCTGCGTATCGTTGTTCAAGGTAGTCTACGACCCTTAATGACTGAAGATTATGCTCGAACCCGCCAAATTCCTTCATACACTGGTTGAGCGCCTCTTGTCCGGCATGGCCAAATGGGGTATGTCCCAAATCGTGAGCCAAGGCTATTCCCTCAACGAGATCTTCATGCAGATTCAGGTTGCGCGCGATGGCTCTTCCAATTTGAGCGACTTCAAGACTATGCGTTAGCCTCGTTCTGAAAAGATCGCCCTCATGGTTTACAAACACCTGGGTTTTGTATTCGAGTCTACGGAAGGCACTGGAATGAATGATTCGATCACGGTCACGTTGAAAATTATTTCGACCCTGCGGCTCCGGCTCTTTATGTTTACGACCCAAGCTTTTATACGGATTTGCTGCGAATTTTGCTAACATGTTCATTCTACAAATTAGAGAGGGTTTGTCTTAACGCATCGTTGTCATAGTCACTGGTGAGAATGGTTTTTCCTATGCCCTTTTGAAGAACGAACCGAATTTTCCCGTCTACAACTTTCTTATCAAGCCCCATCAGATCCAAATAGCGTTCAAAACCCAAATTAGGAGCCTTAACTGGTAGGTTTGCTCTCAAGAAAATAGATTCAATACGGTTAACTTCTTCCTGACTTAGCCATCCCATGCGATGCGAAAGATCAGCTGCAAGCATGCTGCCAGCAGCAACCGCCTCTCCATGAAGCCATACTCCATATCCCATTGCGTTCTCTATTGCATGGCCGAAAGTATGGCCCAGATTAAGGAGTGCTCTTTCGCCGCTTTCTTTCTCGTCTACTGCAACAACTTCTGCTTTGTTCTGGCATGATCTGTATATTGCGTAGGCTGTCACGGCCTGATCCAGGCTGACAAGTTTTTCCATGTTGATTTCCAGCCACGAGAAAAAGTCATGATCACGAATCAATCCGTATTTGATAACCTCAGCAATTCCAGCAGAAAGTTCTCTTGGGTTCAGTGTTTTCAGGGTATCAATATCGGCTAATACAAGTTGAGGCTGATAAAATGCTCCAATCATGTTTTTACCAAGAGGGTGATTGATACCAGTTTTGCCACCCACCGACGAATCAACTTGGGATAAAAGAGTGGTAGGAACTTGAATAAATGGAACACCACGAAGAAAAGTAGCTGCTGCAAAACCGGTTAAATCTCCAATAACGCCACCGCCAAGAGCGATTAGCGTAGTATTTCTTTCACAACGGCTACTTAATAAAGCGTCATATATATGATTGAGCGTTTCGGTATTCTTGTAGGCTTCACCATCCGGCAATATGATTGGAATAATACTAACACCGGCATTCGACAGAGCTTGACTTAATTTATCAAGGTACAAAGGAGCAACGACGGTATTGGTTACAATGGCTACTTGCTTACGTTTAAGATGAGGAAGTATAAGGTCTGCCTGATCGATAATTTTGCTACCGATATGAATTGGATACGAACGATCACCTAATTTGACTTCTAAAGTTTGCATGTTCTATTTATTACCTGTAAGGGCTTCAATTTTATGGACAATAGTGTTGACTGGTTGACCCCCAGTATCAACTATAAATTTAGCAATTTCTTTATAAAGAGGATCTCTTTCTGAAAAAAGTTGTTCGAGTTTTTCTTTCGGGTCATCGATTTGCAACAGCGGTCTGTTCTTGTCATTTCTTGTTCTGATCCATAAATCCTGTACTGAGGCTCTCAAATAAATAACCGTTCCTCGGGAACTAAGAAACTTCCTGTTCTCGGGATTCAAAACAGCCCCACCCCCGGTGGCAAGAATTATGTTATTTAACTGGCTTAGTTCGTCGATGACTTGTGATTCTCGTTTACGGAAGCCTGACTCGCCCTCCATCTCGAATATTGTAGGTATGCGTACGCCAGTCCTTTTTTCAATTTCCTGATCACTGTCAAAAAAGGTTTTATTGAGACTCTTGGCCAACAACTTGCCCACAGTTGTTTTGCCTGCCCCCATTAAGCCTACGAAGAATATATTACTAGCCATCATTTATGCAATAAAAAAGCCTATCAAACATATGATAGGCATTTTAAGGGAAAGTTACCCGTCTGTCAGTTAAGCTTATTGAATAAGCAAGCTATCATCCATTACCTTTGGCGTAACAAAGATCAGCAACTCAGTTTTATCGTTTTGTTTCGTTGTATTCTTGAAAGCATTACCAATGAATGGCAGGTCTCCAAAGAATGGAACCTTACTTACGTCATTTCTTTCCGTTTGTTGGAAGATGCCACCAAGAACAGCAGTTTCCCCGTTTCCAACAAGCACTTGAGTTTGTATGTTCTGAGTATCGATGGAAGGAATGTTGTTATAGATTTGTCCAACCGAGTCCTTCTTTACATGCAAGTCCATAATGATCTTGTTGTCTGGAGTGATTTGCGGTGTGACCTCTAAACTAAGAACGGCCTTCTTGAAAGCCACAGCAGGTATCGTTGTTGCTGACGAAGCAGGCGTGATATATGG
>CAIPBJ010000067.1 GCA_903863255.1 uncultured Methylophilaceae bacterium | reverse complement strand
TGGGGGTCGTTGGTTCGAGTCCAATCGCGACTACCACGAAAGATTGGCAATTTCTGGTTCTGCCAAATTGACCTGAAAGCCCCGCTAGCAGCGGGGCTTTTGCATTTTAGCTTTCTCAGTAGTCCTCAATCCAGGCGTTTATTCTTAAATTTTATTATTTTTCTCTTTCGCGTACTTTGGGAGTCCTCGGTCTTTATTTGGTGAATCCAATTAGCGTCTTTTGTTCGTTCCAGTCGTTAGGGAGTGCACGGAATTGTTTGAGGTATTTGAGGGTAAGATGGGGTGGTTGAGTCCCGTTCAGAATGGCACGGATTATGTCCGGGGCTAGGAAGGCTTTGTTGATTGTACGGGTGACATGCGATGGATCCAGCGATTCGGCATCTGCAATTTCTTTAATGCTTTGTACTTTGCCGGAAGTGATCAAGGTGAGCCATCGATAGGATTTAGACAGATACTGAATGAGGTTGGGATCGTTAAGGATTTGATTCCTGTTTTCATCGGTAATGACTAGACGCATGGTATGACCACAGCGCCTGATTTGAATTTGGGACTTTAGTCGAATACATTTGTTTTTGCGCTCTGCTTCAACCATCTTCAACGATGAGGTTTTAATAAATAAAGTAAGATCATTCTGTCCAACCTCGACGCGTTCTAAAAGTTGTCTTAATAACAGGTATTGTCCGGCTGTGTTGTCATTTAATTCATTCGCCAGTTTCCGAGCTTCAGCGATCAGGTTCTGGATCTGCCCGGGTTCGGGATTAAGCTCAGTGATAAGGGCTTCCTTATCGTTAAACCAATCACAGAGGAGATGAATGACCAGCTTCTCTAATTCCTGAGCAGGGATCCTGATGCCTTGAGGTGCGGCCTCCTTACTTTCATTGACAAGCTTCTGGGAGATGTAATAGCGAAATCGCCTGGATTGCTTCTGACTGTGGGAAGGGGATAACCGGAATCCTTCGCTATCGTAGAGAAGTCCTGTCAGTAAACTGTCTGATGCGACCTTAGGACGTTGGTGATGCGCTTGGCGGTTATTTGCTATTTTTGATTGGACGGCATCCCATAACTCCTCGTCAATGATTGCCGGATGCTGGCCTTCGTAGACTTTATCAAAGTGCGTGACTTTTCCGATATAGACAGGGTTGGTAAGGATATGATGCAGGTTGCCCCGGCTTAATGGTTTTCCACCATAAGTCGCTCCAGATAAACGTACTCGTTGCGGAGCCACAATTCCTGAATTATCCAGTTCTTGTTTAAGGGGGCGGATGCCTTTTAATTCAAGGTAACGCTGATAGAGATGTCGAATGAACTCTGCATTGGGTTCATCGATTACCAGGGTGCGCTCATGCCCCTTATAACCGATCGGTGGCGTGCCTCCCATCCACAGACCCTTTTGTTTGGAGGCGGCAATCTTGTCCCGAATACGTTCGCTCGTCACTTCACGTTCAAACTGGGCAAAGGATAACAACACATTTAAAGTCAGGCGTCCCATGGAAGATGTCGTATTAAATTGCTGGGTCACTGAAACGAACGATATGCCTTTGGCATCGAACTGTTCCACGATCTTGGCAAAGTCAGCTAAAGAACGAGTAAGGCGATCCACCTTGTAAACCACGACCACATGAATCTTCTTTTGGTCGATATCTGCAAGTAGTTGCCTGAGGGCAGGGCGATCCATATTCCCTCCGGAGTAGCCTCCGTCGTCATAGAACGTAGGAACTAACTTCCAGCCTTCATGTTGCTGGCTAAGCACAAAGGCTTCACAAGCTTCTCGCTGGGCGTCCAGTGAATTGAATCCTTGCTCCAGTCCTTCCTCGGAGGATTTACGAGTATAGATCGCACAACGTAACGTGGCCTTGCTCATTTTCTAAGTCCAAAGAATGCCGGGCCGGACCAGTGCGTCCCCGTAATGGCCTTGGCAATGGAGGAAAGGCTTTTCCAGCGCTGATCCAAATAAAGGTAACCCTCTTCAAGAACAATGACTTGATGCGTCTCTCCTTGCCACACTCTTACCAGTCGATCACCTATATTGATACGCGCACCCTTTGAAGCAATATTCCCAAGCAATTGTTTACGATCTGTAGAAGTTAATCCTCCCAGTTTTATGGCCTGTTTTTGCCAGGCGATCGCTTTTTCTAGGAAAGTAGGATGGCAGCCTAAAGGGGCCGGGATGTCGAAGACATTTTGCCATTCTTGGACAAGGGCGGCTTTGTGACAATTGAGGGTGTTAAAATGTGCAGACGACTTTAAGGTGGTTTTCATTATGTTCTCCTGATCTCACCGATACGACTATTCGCAACGGCAAGACTAGTAACGCTCTATTCAGAGAGAACATCAAGTCAATTAGCATTAATTTTTATTCAGTGAATGGCTGCTATCAGTAAGGTTGATTTTAGAGTAAAAAGACTGAAACCGGCCAGTTGCAGACTTTCCTAGGCAACCTGATGAGCGTCTGCTTTTCGGCCATATCGGACTCTCGTCCTGGGTCAGACTGAATTGACCGTAAACGTCCGCTTTATGGCATACTATTAGCAAGG
>CAIPBJ010000066.1 GCA_903863255.1 uncultured Methylophilaceae bacterium | reverse complement strand
TTTTGCCAACTGCTGACTGATTGTCGATCCTCCTGCAACAATCTTTCCCTTTTTAAGATCTTTTTCATACGCTTTTTGTATGCCATCCCAATCAAAACCTTCATGGTCTACAAATTTGGAATCTTCAGCGGCAATGAGAGCGCGTTTGAGATTCGGTGAAATCTTGTCATATGGAACCCATCTATGTTTAAGTTCGGCATCTGGATTCTGCGCTTGCAAAATCTCCAGACGATTTTCCATGAAGGAGCTGGTTGAAGGATTGTGATTAACCCACCAACAGATATGCATGAAAATCCAAAGTTGGTAAATCAGTATAAGAATTGCAGCGAGGAATAGGCCGCGTACTAAATTTTTTTTGAAATGCATTATCGTAACTGAGTGATTACAGGCTTAGAGTTCGGGCGCACCTTGTGCCATATATAGAATGCTTCTGCTGCCTGCTCGACAAGCATGCCAAGACCGTCACTGATTATCGCTGCCCCTTGGGTTCGACTGAATGTCATGAATGAAGTCTCTCGTCCATAGACCATATCATAGGCAAGTGCACCGGGAGCAAAAATACCCGTTGGAATTGGAAGTTCAGTGTCGCTCAGTCCGGTTGAAGTGGCATTGATGACAATATCGAATGACATTCCATTCAACTCGTTAAATGGAAGTGCTTTTACCATGCACGAACTGTCTATTGGATCAGGCCGAATTCTATCTGCCATTCTTAATGACTTTTCGTGGGTGCGATTACTTAGAATTAGCCATTCCGGGCATGCCTCCAACAGGGGGGAGAGCACGCCTTCCGCTGCCCCGCCAGCACCGATTAGCAGAATTCTTTTACCCCGGATCGGGGTATGCAGATTTTGTGTGATGTCATTAACCAGTCCGATGCCATCGGTATTGTCTCCCGATAATTCCGAATGGTTGAACGTAAGTGTATTCACGGCTTGGGCCAGACTGGCTCGCTTGCTAAGCCGATCGGATATTCTATAGGCCTCTATCTTAAAGGGAACGGTTATATTCGCGCCCTTGTACCCCTCTTCAATCAAAGCATTTATTGTATCGACGAATCCATCAATTGGAGCTAAAACTGGGACGTATTCGATTTCAATCCCGAATTGAAGTGCAAAGGCTTGATGAATTTGTGGCGATTTACTATGAGAGATCGGATTGCCAATTACAGCGAACTTATTAATCATGCCTAACTATTGGTCCAAGGAAGATTCGCAAAGCGCCATCCATTTAACTTTCCACGTTGTTTTGTATCGGGAGTCGCTTCACCTTCAAACCCCTCCAGCATGTTGTAAGCTTCGGTAAAGCCTAATTTCGCTGCAAGGACTGCGGCATTGTGAGACCGGCCACCTGTTCTGCACAAAAATATGGCGATCGACTCCTTGTCAATTTGCATAGTTAACTGAGCCGAGAAATCCGGATTAGGAATCATTCCAGGATAAAATGCCCATTCAATGTGCGTTGCTTGAGGTACCCTTCCAACCAATTCCAATTCAGCTCGTGATCTTACGTCGATAAGCTTGGCTGCTTTTGTTAACTGAAGTACTTCAAAAGCCTCTTTAGGTGTTAGAGCACCTGCGTAGGGTAAATTAAGTTCCACTGCTCGTTGTTTTGCTACGGTTAGAATTTTTCCTAAGGTTTCCATAATCACTTTCATTTGAGATTTAGATTAAGTATAACGGCAATTTTTTAAAATCGCACTAATGCACCATAAGTAAACATGTTTTTTACATATGCACCATAATAATGCAATTGTTTTGCTATTCTCTTTTCTAATCATATGTGTAAAAATGAGAATTCAGCATTTAATGGTGGCATGTTTCCTGCTATATAAACTTGTCTTTAAAATATTTAATTTCCAACTGTTCCTAGGAGAATCAAATGGCGGTCGCCGACGTAATCAAATTAGTGAAAGATAACGACATCAAATTTGTTGATTTTCGTTTTACCGATACCAAAGGTAAAGAGCAACATGTCTCTGTACCAATTTCAGCTTTCGATGAAACTAAATTCACAGAAGGGCATGCTTTCGATGGTTCTTCCATTGCTGGATGGAAGGGTATCCAGGCCTCTGATATGCAGTTGATGCCTGACCCTGATACTGCTTATATTGACCCATTCTACGATGAGCCCACATTGGTGCTAACTTGCGATGTTGTCGACCCTTCTGATGGCAAGGGTTACGATCGTTGTCCAAGAAGTCTTGCAAGACGCGCTGAGGCTTATTTGAAGTCAAGCGGTATCGGTGATACAGCATACTTTGGACCAGAACCAGAATTCTTTATATTCGATTCCATTCAATGGGGTGCAGATACAAGCGGAAGCTTCGTGAAGATTAGTTCAGAAGAAGGCGCGTGGTCGTCAGCTGAGAAGTTTGAAGGTGGCAATATCGGCCATCGTCCTAGCATCAAAGGTGGTTATTTCCCTGTAGCGCCTGTAGATTCTTTCCAAGATATTCGTTCTGCTATGGTTCTCGCGCTTGAAGAGATCGGTGTTCCAGTTGAGGTGCATCACCATGAAGTGGCGACTGCTGGACAATGTGAAATCGGAACCAAGTTTAGCAGTTTGGTTCAACGTGCTGACTGGACCCAAATTTTAAAATACGTTGTGTTGAACACAGCCCACGCTTACGGTAAAACAGCGACTTTCATGCCTAAGCCAATATTTGGTGATAACGGTTCAGGAATGCATGTGCATCAATCTGTATGGAAGGATGGCAAGAATCTTTTTGCAGGTAGTGGATACGCCGGGCTATCAGAGTTCGCGCTTTACTACATTGGTGGAATTATCAAGCATGCACGGGCATTGAATGCGATTACCAATCCTGGAACGAATTCTTACAAGCGACTGGTCCCAGGATTTGAGGCTCCGGTAAAACTGGCATATTCTGCTAAGAATCGCTCAGCATCGATTCGTATTCCTTTCGTCCATGGAGACAAAGCGCGTCGTATCGAGGCAAGATTCCCAGATCCAACGGCTAATCCATATTTGGCATTTAGCGCGTTGTTAATGGCCGGTCTTGATGGCGTACAAAACAAAATTCATCCTGGTGAACCAGCTACAAAAGATCTTTATCATTTACCTCCAGAGGAAGATGCAAAGATCCCAACCGTTTGTTCATCATTAGAGCAAGCTTTGGAATACCTGGATAAAGACAGGGAGTTCTTAACTCGTGGTGGCGTGTTCTCGGATGACTGGATCAATTCTTATATTGATTTAAAAATGGAAGAAGTCACCAAGCTTCGTATGACACCTCATCCAATTGAGTACAGTCTTTATTACAGCTGCTAGCAAGAAAGTGCATATTTTGCACGGATGAAGTAAAAAAAAGGCAGGTTATCCTGCCTTTTTTATTTGTTTATCCAATTGGATAGACAGAAATAGTCACATAACCTAATCAATCCATTCGATAAATTTGCCTATGCCTAAATTCTGAACTAAACTTGAACTTATGCAGAAAAGATTATTAAAATTATCGTTCCTTATTTATCCTTTGTTTGCAGTTCTGACTGCAAATGCCGACATTTACAAAAGTGTTGACGCAGATGGGCACGTGACTTTTTCTGACACTCGAACTAAAGGTGCGGTCAGAATGAATCTTGATCCAGCCCCATCAAATGAAAATCACTCGGAGTTAAAGACTCGTACACGTACTGCAAGTATGACACCGAGTTCTTTCCCTCGTGTTGATTCACAAACCCAGGCTCAGCGGGATGATAAACGAAAACAAATACTTCTGACTGAACTTGAAACAGAACAGAAAGCATTGGAAGAAGCGAAGAAATTCTTTTCTGGTAATGCCCAACAGTTTACAGGTGCTAAATTAGACAATAAATCCCAACAGATACAATCAGATATAAACACGCATCAGACAAATATACAGCTCATACAAAAAGAGCTGGCATTCATCAAGTAGCATGAAAAAAATTTCTGGCCTGGCTTTTGCTTAATCAGTGCCATGGCACAAAATATACCCTTATCATTTACTGGTTTAGAGCATCTTGCTACTGCAGTTATTTTATTGGATGAAGACAGGCGCGTTGTTTACGCGAACCCCGGAGCAGAAGTTCTTTTTGCAGTAAGTGCCAAGCAAATTACTGATCTGCCTATATCTCATGTTTTTCCCGGCTGTGAAATACTGCATTCGGCTGTTGAGAATGCGATTCTGAGTCACAGCCCGTTTAGGGAACATGAGTTCTTTATCTCAACGTTACGGCAGAACTCTTTAGCAGTCACTTGCACGGTCACACCGGTGGAATTGGCGCCGGTATGCCTTGTTCTTGAATTCCAGCAAATGGATCAACAGTTAAGGATTGCTCGTGAAGAGCGGATGTTGATACAGCAACAAGCGAATGCTGAGCTGTTAAGGAACTTGGCACACGAGATAAGAAATCCTTTGGGTGGGCTTAGGGGTGCTGCTCAACTACTCGAGCATGAACTCCCGCAAATTAATTTACGAGAATATACTCAGGTGATCATAAAAGAAGCAGACCGTCTTCAATTATTGATGGATCGACTCCTGGTGCCGCATCGGGTACCCAAGTACGAGTCAACAAATATTCATGAGGTTCTGGAGCGAGTGAGGAGCCTTTTGCTTGCAGAAACTCCCAAAGGTATCCTAGTCAAAAGAGACTACGATACCAGTCTCCCAGAACTCATTGGTGATAGAGAGAAGCTTATTCAAACAGTACTGAATATTGCCCGAAATGCTGCTCAGGCCATGCAGTCCAATCCGTCAAAAAATCAAAATCAAATAATTTTGAGGACCCGTGCTGAAAGACAAGTGACCCTTGCAAAAAAGAGATACCGTGTAGCGATAAGATTGCAAATCATTGATAACGGCCCTGGCATTCCGAATGAGATCAGGGATCGTATCTTTTATCCCCTTGTTTCAGGCCGCGAGGGAGGGTCAGGTTTGGGACTCACATTGGCACAGACATTTATAACGCAGCATCGGGGTATGATTGAATGTGAGAGCCAGCCAGGTCATACGTGTTTTACTATCTTGTTACCTATTGAGAGCACGGTTACAAAAGATTACGTTACTAGGCAATAATTTAGTTAGAAATAGGGAATTATGAAACCAATTTGGATTATCGATGATGACAAATCAATACGCTGGGTGTTTGAAAAAGCACTTGCGCGTACGGATTTAGAATATAAAACCTTTGCTTCCGTTCCAGAGGCTTTAACAGCGCTAAGTAAAGAAGAGCCTCAGGTCGTCGTAAGCGATATTAGGATGCCTAACGGGTCTGGGTTAGATTTCCTGCAGGAAATAAAGCAAAGACTACCTGATGTGCCAGTAATAATTATGACGGCATATTCTGATCTGGAGAGCGCAGTTTCTGCCTTTCAGGGTGGTGCATTTGAATACCTCGCGAAGCCATTTGATGTTGATCAGGCTGTTGAAGTGATACGTCGAGCAGTCGAGGAAAGTATGCGGCAGGCAACGGAAGTTGCGGTCGTTGAAGAGACACCCGAGATTATTGGCCAGGCACCGGCTATGCAAGAGGTCTTTAGAGCAATTGGTCGATTAAGTAGGTCTCATGCCACCGTTTTGATCAATGGCGAGTCAGGAACAGGTAAAGAGCTCGTGGCAAGTGCACTCCATCGT
>CAIPBJ010000065.1 GCA_903863255.1 uncultured Methylophilaceae bacterium | reverse complement strand
TCGATACAAATACGGTTATTATTGTCTTTAACTGTCAGGCATGCTTTGCAAACATGCACTTTTTATTTCCAGCTAATCTTTTTCCTTATTTAATGAGATTAAACCATTCCTAAATAAAAAAAGCACTCAAAGAGTGCTTTTTAGAATCAGCCAGCATTACTGGGCCTGAAGAAAATGAGCCAGTGACTCAATATCACTTTCAGTCAGACCTTTTACGATCTCATGCATTGCCAAAGCGGCAGGCCTGTCATTGGTGGAGAATACCTTTAGCTGACGTTTGAGATAGGCCTCATTCTGACCGCCAAGTCTCGGTACCGTATCCCTTCCTTCGGCTTTCTCGCCATGGCAGGCCATGCATGGGGGCACGCCCTTTTCGGCATTCCCGCTATTAAAGAGGGTCTTGCCCGCTTCATATTTCGCGTTATCCGAGATCTTACCTTGATGGACAGCGGGTTGCGATTGGTAAAATGCAGCCAATGCATCGATATCCTCATCGGACAGCCTTGAAGATATCCCCCACATGAATCGCTTGGCGTTCTGGTCTGCCCTGGACTTGTCTCGGAAAGCCTTCAATTGAGCAACAAGATAAGGAGCCGGCTCCCCCGCAAGATGCGGAAACAATTCTGAACTGGTCGTACCGCCCGGGCCATGACAAACTGAACAGAGCTGGCGATCCATCTTCCCGGCATCCGTCGCGCCCCATGCAGAAGACACTGAAATTAACCCGGCGATTCCTAACAACAATAAAATACGGTAATTCATGCTTATCCCCTATAGATTAGAACGCGAACCAGGTGCTGAGAAACAACATGTTTCTATCGTGTGGCTTCAAACCGACCGCATCGACCTGATTCGAGCCATCGAATTTGGTGTAGCCGGTATACTGCAGCGAGACGCGTGCAAAGGTCCATGGATTGTAGTCCAACTCCATGATATAACCCCGGTTGTCAGGCTTGGTCACTGGATTATTACCAGTAGAGAACACTCCCGAATCGTTGCTGCCCGTCGTATCGAAGAATGCTAGGGAAGCCCCGTACTTGCGATCGTAGAGATAACTCGCCTTCGCCTTGAAGGTGTTGATGTGATCACGCTGGTTACAGGCGCCCGCGCCGGAACAGGTGGGATCGTAACTGCCCCTGTAATCGATCTTTTCATGAATATAGGTCGTCTGGAAAGTCACGATATGAGGGTCTGACAAATACTGATACTGCGCGTCGAAGGCCGTATCGGTGTATCTGTCGGCAGGCATCCCAGGTACATCCTGATCGATCTGCATCCCATACGTACCGACCATCAGTGAACTGGGTCCCCATTCCTCATTCCAGGCAAGCCTCCAGTATGGATTATCGCGGCCAACGTACCTGGCTCCTGTATTGGGACTCCAGTCCCCCTCACTCAGGAATCGGTAAGGGCCGGTCGCATTCCCGTAAAATGACAACTCGCCGTAAAGGTGACGGTCCCACCAGAAATACGCACCGAGACCCGCGACCTGCTGGGCAAGACCGCCGTCGATCGTCGTACCAAAACTTGGTCCCGGATGAGGCAAGTTAGGCACGCTGAAAGGGAATCCCCATGCAGGAGTACTGTTCCAGACGTCCTGAACGGTGGGATTGTTATTCACATTCAAACCAAGGACGAGATTCTTGTCAAAGAGATCACCTTTGTACACTAGCCGGAGGTCGGTATTGTCCATATGACTATGGTGACGAATCTGGCCGTCGGCATTCTGATCCGAGTTATTGGAATAGGTCCATTGCATGAACATGCCTGCATAGTCGGTCAATTTGCCCGATATGAAAATACTCATCAGGTCAAACTGAGGGTCACCCTCGCGAAGAACCTGCTGGGCGCCGGTATTATCCCGGCTCTTTGAGATATACGTGTCCGAGAACTGCATCATCGCCGCAATCGGGAGGAACTGCCTTTCACCCAAGGTGTACCCATTGAGCTTGAACTCCCTGCCGAAGGGCGTCAATTCAGGAAAACTGGTGTGACAAGCGGCGCAATCCATTCCTGTCTGTCTTGCAAATGATGGGACCGCCTGACTCGTAGTAGGCATAAACGAATATGCAAACGCGGCGAGAAAGAGGACCTTTTTACATAGTTTATACATGCTCTTTGACTCCCTTAATTATTTAGATCAACGAATAACGGTTCCATTGAATAACGATATAGGGTTTAGACTTTTGATATACGTCAAAGGGGATGAATAAAAAATTCAAGGTGTCAGATATAAACAACAGGTAATTCTTATAAATGGAACCCTCGTTTCTAATGTCAGGCCACATCCATCCCGGCAAATCATTATTATCTAGCCGAGATTGATGCTTTCACAATATTCAGGAATATGGCATTGCCATTTAAGCTGGTCTTGAATTCTTGTTTTAAGCCCATTAGCCGCATCGGGTTCACCGTGCGTGATGTAGGTCATTTTTGGCGGCGATTCGAATCCTGACATCCATCCGACCAATTCTTCGCGATCCGCATGCGCGGACAGGTTGTCAATATGAGCGACTTTGGCTCGAACAGGCACATACTGGCCGTGGATCTTGATGGAATCGGCGCCCTCCAGCATGGCGGCCCCACGGGTGCCCCCGGCCTGGAAACCAGCAAACAGAATGGTATTCCTGGAATCGGGGGCGAATCTTGCCAAATGATGCAGAACACGCCCACCGCTCGCCATGCCGCTCGCTGCGATGATAACCATCGGTCCATGTCTCTCATTCAGGGCCTTTGACTCATCCACCGTATTGATTATCGTTGCGGCATGCACCATGGATTCGCATTGGGAAAAGGTGAGCCTTTGTTCCTTCAGGTGCTCATGGTAAATCTCGGTCACATCCCTGGCCATGGGGCTGTTCAGAAACACAGGAACATGCATGGGGATCTCACCGGATGATTTAAGCAGATGCATGTAATAAAGCAGGGTTTGGGTTCGTCCTACGGCAAAGGACGGAATAACGACGACCCCCCCGTGCCGGCATGTGTCACGAATGACCTTGCCCAGCAATACGGCCGGATCCGTTGGGTCATGGCTTCTGTTGCCATAGGTCGATTCGATGACCAGGTAATCGGTCTTGGCGACATGCTCAGGCGGGAGCATCATAAGGTCTTCCGGCCGACCCAGGTCACCAGAAAACGTGATCGTTGTCTTTGGATCCTTCAGAACAACAATGGCCGCACCAAGTATATGACCCGCCAGCAAGAACGTTGCTGTCAGATCCCCCGCAACCGGAAATGCAGCGTGAAAGGGAATCGGCTCAAAGAAGCCGAGCGCATATTCCGCATCCGCCTGGGTATAAAGCGGCAAAGCAGGATCATGCTTGGAAAATCGTCTAAAATTCGCAAAATTAGCTTCTTCTTCCTGCAAATAGCCGCTATCAGGCAAGAGTATCTTGCAAAGGTCGAAGGTCGCCTGCGTGCAGAAAACCTTCCCCCTGAACCCCTTTTTGATCAGCAAAGGCAAATAGCCGCTGTGATCAAGATGGGCATGTGTCAGGATCACCGCATCGATCGAAGCGGGATCAATCGGAAGGCTGGCCCAGTTTCTGAGCCTCAGGAGTTTGAATCCTTGGAAAAGGCCGCAGTCAACCAGGATGGTTGCACTTCCGGATCGAACCAGGTATTTGGATCCAGTGACGGTTTCTGTCGCCCCCAAGAACTTAATTTGCATCTTAGCCCCCTCAAAGAATGATCCATCCGAATCATTAATCAGCTTTAATTTCTCGCTAGAATCTAATCCTTCTGTTTCACTTCCAAAGCATCATGGTACTGCAAAGCCAGCTGCACGGCATCATCGACACTTAGCCCACTTAAAGCCTGTTCGGCAATTTTGTGAGGCACGATCAATTTAAGTATCTCATGAACCGGATGTTTCAGCCGGGCCAACTGATACTGCTTTCCTTCCTTCGTAACGAAATCTATGAAATCCCTGAGCGCTTCCAGACTCGACGTGTCCAGATCAGGTGACTCCTCAAGACTAAGTATGACCGTATGGATAGCGGGGCCGGAGGAGCGGATGGCATGCCTGACCTGACTCAATATCCTTTCGACATTTGCAAAGAACAGAGGCTCGTCCGGACGAATGATCAGGATTCCCGGGATCGGACAGGCTTCCGGATGGACTGCAATATCAACAAAATCATGCCCCTGCCCAAGTCTGCCAAGTGTGGATATCCTGGATTCAGAAAATTGACGCAGCATCATCATCAGGCTGACGCCGATCGCCACGAGTAACCCGTCCAGAACCCCCAGCAGAAGAACGCCAGCAACTGCAGCCACGATCACAAGCCTGTCCCGCTTCCATTTGAAGTATGGAGCAAACATCGAACCGTTAAGTGTGTGACTGACCGCATGGATAACGATCGCACCAAGAACAGGTTGCGGGGTCAAGGCGATGCTCTCGAGCAACGTAAGCATGATTGCAAATATGACGAGCGAGGAAAACAATCCAGCCATTTTAGATGTCGCGCCAGCCGATTCGTTGGCAGAGGTTGCAGAATACCCTACCCCTACAGGCATGCCGTGCAAGAGCCCTGAAATCAGGTTCGATACTCCCAGTGCCAAAAGATCGCGATTCGGTGAAGTCGTATCCCCGTGCTTCATTGCGAAGATTCGAATTGAACCGTATGACTCCGAATAGAGGATCATGACCATCGCGAATCCAAGTTCACCCAGCCTAAGCCAATCGCTCAACGGCAGGGAAGGCAAGGACGGGGCCTGAAGCCGAAGATCGATCGTTCCAACCAAGCTTACCCCGTAGCGAGTCAGATCAATCAGGTGACTCGCGAAAATACCCAAGCAGATCACGATCAACCCCCCTGGCAGATGCTTTACTTTCGAGAACAGGAAGAGAAGCGCGAGCGAGATCATGCCTATCGCCACCCCCGCGAAGTTCCACTGGTTTATTCTGGAAAGCAGCTCCGGTAGGAAGCGTATCACATCGCCATGTGCGGGATGAACTCCGGTCATACCGGAAAATTGCTTTAGGATGATGACGACTGCCAAACCAAAGGCAAATCCGCGAAGGACGGGTTTGGAGATGAAGTCCGTCACTTTGCCCATTTTGGCCAATCCCGCCAGAAGAAACATCACGCCGGTTACGATCACAAGGCCAAGTGCGAGAACCGGACGTAAGGCATTGTCTCCATTGGATATGGTCATCGTGGCAGCGGCGAGGACGGCAGCCGAGGAGGATGTCGCTGAAACAATGGCAAAACGGCTGGTTCCAGCCAAACCATAACAGATCAAGCCTGCCATCAGGGCAATCAGCCCTGCCTGTGCCGGCATATTGGCAATGCTGGAATAGGCAACTGCCTCCGGTATCAGCAGTCCTGCTATGGAGAGTCCGGCGATGGCGTCGTTCCAGTCCGGTCTTTGTCCTGCGATCTGTTCTTCTGTTTTTCTTATATTAAAGCCCATCATTTCCTGAAGCCCCCTACCTAAACGGTACAAGTCGTTCACAAGATCACCACACATGTCAACAAACGACTGGTTTCCTCATCCCGGTTATTGGGATATGATTGTCTCGCCATTTAGCATACAGCTACTAATCCATACAATGCAAATAAGTTACCGCCTGACCCTTCATGCCATCTTACCGCTACCCAATCTTAATGGTTGATTGAAATAATGCGATCCTTCCCGTTTCCCTCCGATCTCATCCTTATCGCGGCATTGTGTGTGACAGGATGTGCTACTTTGTCCAATGACCATGGGTTCGGGAACGTCAAGGAGGCAACCCGAACTTCAATTGGAAAGGACATCGCCTGGCCGCGCACGGATGCGGAGCAGGCGAAGGTCTCGGAAGCAGTAGATTCCCTTCTAAGGCAACCGATTGATGTCGAGGATGCAGTCCAGATTGCGCTCCTTAACAACAAGGACCTGCAAGGATCGTTCTACGATCTGGGCATTTCTGAAGCAGACATGGTTCAATCCAGCAAATTGTCCAACCCTAAATTATCCGTGCTCTATGCCAAACATGGTGAAGACTACAAAATCGAAGAATCGCTCACATTCAATATCCTTTCCCTGGTAACGATGCCAAAGATGAGGGAGATCCAGCAGCAGCATTATGAAGCGACTAAAAAATCCGTCACCTTAAAAGTGGTTGGACTGGCGTATGCTACCCGGATCGCATTTTTCGAAGCGGTATCAGCCAATGAAAGTCTGAATTACGCGAAACAGGTCATGGAGTCAGCGGAAGCCAGTGCCGAGTTCGCAAGAAGAATGATGCTCGAAGGCAATTGGGGGAAACTTGAACAGGAAAGGCAGCAGCTTTTTTATGAAGATGCCAAACTTGAATATTCAAATACCCTAAATGAAAGGAACGCTCGCAAGGAGCGTCTTTCCAGACTGCTTGGCATTTCTGCCGATCAACTGAAACTCCAGGATCGGCTCCCTTCGCTTCCCGACACCCCGCCTGATGATTCACTCCTGGGGAAAGATGCCTTCGAGAATCGAATCGATCTTATCCAAAAACGCGAGGAGACATTAATCCTTGCCAAACAGCTTGGATTATCCAAAACGACGCGACTCATCAATGTTCTTGAAATAGGCCCGGCCCGGGTTCTTGAAGGGCATCGTCAGGATGCCTATAAGAACGGAGTGGACCTTTCATTTGAACTCCCCCTCTTCGATTGGGGGGAAGCAAAGGTCGCACGAGCGGAGTCCATTTACATGAAATCCGTTAACCAGACTGCCCAGCTCGCGATCAATGCCCGATCCGAGATCAGGGAGTCTTTTGACAACTATGCTACGACTTACAGCATCGCTAAACAATATCGAGATGAGATCGTACCGCTTCGGAAGAAGATACTGGATGAGAATCAGCTACGCTATAACGGTATGCTGATCAGTCCTTTCGAACTCATGGCTGAGGCCAGGACGCAAGTAATGAGTGTCAATAATTATATTGCCGCACTTCGTAATTTCTGGATCGCAGACATCAAATTCAAGATGGCGCTTCTGGGCGATACGAGCGGAATGGATGGAGACTAGCATGTTTACCAGACGTGATTTTTTCAAGTTTGCTACTGCGGGACTTGCAATAGGTTCAGTGAGTAAGGCTGCCATGGCAGCCTTGCCGGAAATCGTATCAAGCTCGAGCGCCGATACCCAGTCGCCTTTGCATCCTTCTACCGGAAGACCTTATAACCCTGTAGTGACATTGAATGGCTGGACATTGCCATGGCGCATGAACAAAGGATTCAAGGAGTTCCATCTGGTAGCCGAACCCGTCGTCCGAGAAGTCGCACCGGGGATGAAAGCACACCTTTGGGGTTATAACGGACAGAGTCCTGGACCAACGATTGAGGTTGTCGAGGGAGACCTCGTGAGGATTTATGTCACTAACCGCCTTCCAGAGGTGACAAGCATCCATTGGCATGGCCAACGTCTTCCCAATGGCATGGACGGTGTCAGCGGATTGACTCAACCTGCTATCGAACCCGGAAAAACCTTTGTTTACGAATTCGAGGCCAAACGGGCTGGTACCTTTATGTATCACCCTCACGCTGACGAAATGACTCAAATGGCGATGGGCATGATGGGGTCCTGGGTGACCCATCCCAGAAACCCCAAATTCATGCAGGTCGATCGAGACTACATCTTCCTGCTGAATGCCTATGACATCGATCCAGGCAGTTATCGACCAAAAATCAATACGATGCTTGATTTCAACCTCTGGACCTTCAACAGCCGGGTCTTTCCCGGTATCGACCCGTTCGTTGCCAATAAGAACGACCGCGTCCGTATCCGCGTGGGTAACCTTACCATGACCAATCATCCCATCCACATGCACGGTCATGAGTTCACCGTTACCGGCACGGATGGAGGCTGGGTACCGCCCACGGCAAGATGGCCGGAGGTCACGACAGATATTGCGGTTGGGCAGATGCGATCGATTGAATTCGTTGCCTCCGAATTGGGTGACTGGGCTTTTCATTGCCACAAGAGTCATCACACGATGAATGCAATGGGTCATCAGGTCCCGACATTACTTGGGGTCGATCAATCCGACCTTATGGACAAGATAGGGAACCTGATTCCTGATTATATGGCGATGGGTCAAACCGGGATGGCTGACATGAGTGCCATGGCAAGATCAATGGAAATGCCCCTGCCAGAGAATACCCTGCCCATGATGACCGGGGAAGGGCCTTATGGCGCCATCGACATGGGTGGCATGTTCACGACAGTCAAGGTTAGGAACGGTCTTGCCAAAGCGGATTTCAGGGATCCCGGACCCTACGTGCATCCCAAGGGTACAAGCGCCTACGGAGTTGAGAATGGCATACCTGAACCGGAACGTAAGGAAGATGGCTCGAATGAGACCGGTCTGGAGATGACGGTAAGAAAACCTTCCGGAAACATGAGTCATTGACCATGGAATCTGCACTTGCCTTCCATGCATGCCCATCTTGGAATCAAACCTGAAGCAATGAGCATTACAAAATAATCAACGCCACGTTTTCATCCTCAACTGAACAAACCATACAAATGCACGATATTGGTGCACAGATTCTGGGTTCATTCTAGAAAATGACCCGCATAGCCAACGCGTGATCAAAGCTTCCCTTGGCACCGGTCCCTGAATCTTTTTACGACCGGCTAACCGGATTGAGACTGAATGATCGCCGATCAAAGGCGATAAAAAAATAAGCCCTCAATTGGATTGTTCAATAAAGTTGATACCGTGATCAGCAAGGCAATCCATGCTCCCTGCCCCTTGTCCACCGCCCGATCAAGGGCTATCCAAGCAATCCAAACCGCTTCGAATTATCCCCGTCAATCATCGACCGCAACTTACGTAATGTTTCACAAAAAGAAATAAAGTTGATTGCTGGTATTTACGACACCCCTCATTTAGTTCACCATATGAACTAATATTTCATATTTAGAAACTTAAAAGAAATGTGAAATAGTTAAAGTTGGAATGCGTTTTGCTTTTGTGCCTTAGGCGTTATTCGTTTTGTATTTTATTTGTATTTCACCCGAAAGGATATTTAGATGCGTCAATCTTTATTTATGGATGTTATAGGTACGTCAACAACATCTTTGGCTAGCCAAGTCACTAGCCCGAACTATTTATAACACTCACCAGGAGACAATAATGAAACTCGTATCCGCGATTATCAAGCCGTTCAAGCTTGACGAGGTGCGTGAAGCTCTGTCCAGTATCGGCGTTCAGGGCATCACGGTAACTGAAGTTAAAGGTTTCGGCCGTCAGAAAGGGCACACGGAGTTGTATCGTGGCGCTG
>CAIPBJ010000064.1 GCA_903863255.1 uncultured Methylophilaceae bacterium | reverse complement strand
GCTGATCGGCCCGAACTGTCCTGGCGTGATCACGCCGGATGAATGCAAGATCGGCATCATGCCAGGAAGTATTCACTTACGTGGCAAGGTCGGGATCGTCTCGCGTTCCGGCACATTGACGTATGAGGCCGTTCATCAGACTACGGCCCTCAACCTCGGGCAGTCGAGTTGCGTCGGCATTGGGGGCGATCCTATCCGTGGGTTGAACTTCATCGATTGCCTGGCACTTTTCCAGGCGGATCCGGAAACGGAGGCGATCATCATGGTGGGTGAGATCGGTGGTGCGGATGAAGAAGCCGCTGCTGAATACATCAAAAGTCATGTGACCAAACCGGTCGCAGGCTACATCGCAGGCCTGACCGCCCCAAAAGGCAAACGCATGGGCCACGCTGGCGCGATCATCTCGGGTGGAAGCGGCCGGGCTGAAGACAAGATAAAGGCACTTGAACAAGCCGGTGTGATAGTCGCGAGTTCACCGGCTGGTCTGGGTGAAGCCGTTCTGGCTGCCATGCAGGCAAAATCTCTATGATCGGAATGCTATGCCTTTAAAATTGGTCGTCTTGTTCGTTCTTTGTGCTTGTCTTGGACTAGGATCCTATGCAGCCACTGCCGATGAGGAGATCCCGTATCTCCTGACCGTCTCGGCCAAGGGCGACCTTGCCACCGTAAAGGCGATGCTTGGCAGCGGGACAAGCCCGGACACAAAGGATGGAAATGGCATCACGGCATTGATGTACGCTGCCCGAAAGAATCAGTTCCTGATCGTGTCAGCCCTGCTCGATGCGGGAGCGGACCCCAATATTCAGGACAACACAGGGTGGACCGCGTTGATGTATGCTGCAAAAAAGGATTTTATAAAAAGCGTGACGCTTCTGATGGATCACAAGGCTGACCCTAAAATTCGTGACAACCAGGGATGGAGTGCGTTAGGGATCGCTTCCACATCGGGTTTCTCGGATGTCGTCGATGTATTGTTAAAGAATGGCGTGAACGCGAATTCCAAGAGCGATGATGGAAAAAGCGTGTTGATGTATGCCGCCAATAACGGCGATGTGGATACCTTGAAATCCCTGATAGACAATGGGGCCAATATTGAGGAACGCGATCAGTTTGGCGTGACGGCGCTCATGTATGCGGCACGGGCCGGCAACCTGGATGCTACCGAGTATCTCCTTAGCAAGGGGGCCAAGCTCGACAATGAGGACTCATCCAGTTGGACTGCACTGACCTGGTCAGTAAAAAAGAACAAAGTGCCGGTCACCAAGGCCTTGCTTGCAAAAGGTGCCGATGTGAATCACAAGGATTCGGAAGGGACTCCGGTCCTTCAGGTCGCCGTTCTCAACGGATCCGTCGAGATGGTCAAACTTTTGCTCGACAGTAACGCGAATGTGAAGGCCAGGGATCAATATGGCCTGACCGCGCTGGTCTATGCCCTGAAGGGCAAGAGCCCGGAGATCGTCCAGTTGATCAAACAATCGGGCGGAAGTTATTAAGGAAGTCGATCCGCCTCAATCATGAAAGATTTCTTAATCCATCACAGGTTCTATGCTTAAGGTCGCGATTGCTCAAATCAACTGCACTGTCGGTGACATGGCCGGCAACAGTGCGAAGATTCTGGATTTCGCCAATCGCGCCAAAGTGTTGGGCGCATCCATCCTGGTGACACCGGAGCTTGCCCTGAGCGGGTACCCGCCCGAGGATTTGGTATTGCGTAACGATTTTAACATGGTCTGCGAAAAGACTTTGTTGGCACTTGCTGCCAAGATATCGGATATCGTAGTGGTGGTGGGGCATCCGAGAAACTATCAGGGAACCTGTTTCAATGCCGCTTCTGTCCTCAAGGATGGCAAGATCTTCGGCACCTATTACAAGCAGGTATTGCCCAATCATACGGTATTTGACGAGGTGCGTTATTTTGCACCCGGTGAGGAGTCTTACGTTTTCGAGCACCTTGGCATCCGTTTTGGCATCCTGATCTGTGCAGATGTGTGGGAGCCGGAGCCAGCAAAGGCTGCCAAGCAGGCAGGAGCCGAAGTCTTGCTTACCTTGAACGCATCCCCTTTTCATCT
>CAIPBJ010000063.1 GCA_903863255.1 uncultured Methylophilaceae bacterium | reverse complement strand
TTACCTGAAAGCTATGAAGCTGAAGTCTTACAACCATTTATACAATCGCTGGCGCTGGAAGTCAGTCGCGCGCTTCAGTTCTTCACAAGTGCAACACAATACAATCAAGTTGATCACATTGTATTGGCAGGTGGATGCGCCTCAATAAATGGGATAGCAAATATCGTTCAAGAGCGAACTCAGGTCAATACAATAATCGCCAACCCATTTAGTCAAATGGAATTAAATCCGCGCATCAGGCAACAACAGATTTTTGCAGATGCCCCTGCGTTGACGATTGCTTGTGGTCTTGCACTGCGGAGATTTGACAAATGATAAGAATCAATCTGTTACCGCATAGGCAGATAAAACGAACCGAGCGTCAACGTCAGTTCAATCTAATGATCGTGGCTGTGATCATTCTGGCTGCGGGCACTGTATTCACTGGACAAACTTTTATCGATGCCCAGATCGACAATCAAACCTCAAGAAATAACAGGCTCGATAAAGCTATCGCCAAACTCGATAAAGACATCAATGAGATTAAAGACCTAAAAAGTAAAATTAATGATGTATTGGATCGTAAGCAAGTTGTTGAGAATTTGCAGACAAACCGGGGACAGGCTGTTATTTTATTAGATGAGATCGCACGCAAACTTCCCGAGGGTATGTATCTAAGATCCATAAAGGAGCAAGGAAACTTGATTACCCTTGAAGGTGTGGCGGATACAAATGCTCGTGTGGCCACCCTTGTAAGAAACCTCTCCTTGTCCGACTGGCTGGAGTCCCCAGGTCTGGTTGAGATCAAAGCTGAGACTGTAAATGGATTAAAACGCAACGACTTCACTCTGAATGCGCTGCAAAAATTGCAGAAGACTGCTGATGACACCTCTAAATCCAAAAAGATTAAGGTTCAATAATTCATGAAACTAGAAGATTTTAATAACTTAGATTTTAAGAATGCAGGCAATCTTCCGCTATCAGTAAAGGCTGTCTTGCTTTCAGTATTGTTCATTGTATTAACATTTGCTGGCTATTGGTTCTTCTGGAGTCCCGCACTTGATGACCTTGATCAGGCCAGAAACAAAGAAGTCGATCTTAGGAAAGTGTTCCTGGATAAAAGTAAACAAGCTATTAACCTGGAAGCTTACAAACAGCAGATGGTTGACATTGAGAAAACTTTTGGCGCCCTGTTAAAGCAATTACCTGACAAATCCCAAATGGATGGGTTACTAACCGACATCAATCAGGCTGGTTTGGCTCAAGGTCTGGAATTCGAACTCTTTAAACCTGGTCAAGAGGTTGTATCTGAGTTCTATGCAGAATTACCGATTTCCATCAAGGTAGTAGGCAAATATCACGACCTTGGAGCCTTTGCATCTGAGATATCCAAGTTATCAAGAATAGTCACTTTGAACGATATATCGATCACGCCCTTATCAAAAGACCCTGCAAACAAGGATCCTAAGGCTAATTCGAGTGATGGCATGCTTTCCATGGAAGCCGTTGCAAAGACTTACCGATATTTAGATGCCTCAGAAATTGCTAACAATAAAAAAATGGCTGAAAAGAAGAATGTTGCCCACTAAAAGTTAAAATATAAAATGCCTAATTCTTATTTATTAAATCGATCTACCGACCTTGTGAATACAAGATTCATAATCATTGGGTTATGTGCTTTGCTTATTTCATGCGGGTCGACAGAAGGAGATGATCTGGATCAGTTTATGAATAACGCATCAAAGGATTTGCAGGCAAAGATAGATCCAATACCTGAAGTCAAGCCCTATATTCCCCATATTTACAATGCGGATGGAACGCTGAACGACCCGTTCAAAGCAAGAAAAGCCCAAGCCGGGAAAGGAATCCGGCCCGATCTGAATCGTCCAAAAGGGCCATTGGAGGCGTACCCTCTCGAAAGTTTGAAATACGTAGGCATGCTTAGTAAGGAAAAATTCAAGTATGCTCTAATTCAGACACCCGATGCCGGTGTACAACAGGTAAAAGTTGGTAATTATGTTGGTCAAAATTTTGGGATTGTTACCGATATAAACGAAAGCTCAGTAACTCTCAAAGAGATTGTGCAGGATGAAACTTCTGGCGACTGGGTAGAACGCATGTCAAGTCTCAACTTGCAAGAATAAGGATGAATAAGATGAAAATAAAATGGATAGTAATTTTGGCTTTAACGTTATGCTCGATATCGTTAAATTCCTTGGCAGATGATAATTCATCGTTAAGTAATTCGATAGAAAAGATCGATTTCATCGCCCAACCAGGTGGAGACGTAGCTATCCATATTCAAACAAAACTGCCCCTAGACAACCCGCCAGCCGGTTTTACATTAAACTCTCCTCCCAGAATTGCCTTGGATTTTCCAAATACGGCAAATGGCCTCTCTAAAACCAATTTAAGCGCGATGCAGGGTGCGCTTAAAAGCATCAGTCTTGCACAAGCCAAAGAACGCACCAGGATGGTGCTTAATCTATCTAAATCCGTAGGCTACACATCCAGTGTGAAGGGCAACGAAGTGATTGTCCTGCTTCAAAGCAATATTGGCAATAGCAGTGTAAGCGGAGATGCTAACAATGTGAGTCGATTTGCTGAAGCACCAATAGGCGTCCAAACACATAAATTGACAAATGTCGATTTCATGCGTGGAAAAAATGGTGAAGGCAGGATTATGGTTGACCTTTCCGATCCAGCAACTGGGATTGATTTGCGTCAAAAAGGTAAAACCATCGTCATTGATTTTATCAACACCGACATACAAGATAGTTTGCAACGTCGTTTAAACGTCATCAATTTCAATACGCCAGTGCTTTACGTTGACACGATGAAGCAAGGCAAAAATACAAGAATCGTCATTGAACCAAAAGGAAATTGGGAACAATCCGCTTATCAGGCAGACAATAAATTCATTGTTGATGTCCGACCAGTTGTTGAGGATCCAAATAAACTGGTTCAGGGAAGCAAGCAAGGGTATGCGGGCGAAAAATTATCCCTTAATTTCCAGAATGTAGATGTCAGGTCTGTTCTACAGGTAATTGCTGACTTCACGGGATTGAATATAATAACCAGTGACAGCGTGACCGGAAATCTTACACTACGCCTTAAAGACGTACCGTGGGACCAAGCATTGGATATCATCATGCAAAGCAAGGGACTCACAGAACGTAAAAATGGAAATGTGATTGTTGTCGCGCCAACAGAAGAAGTTGCTGCAAAGGAAAAGATCGCCCTTGAAGCAACAAAACAGACTGAG
>CAIPBJ010000062.1 GCA_903863255.1 uncultured Methylophilaceae bacterium | reverse complement strand
ATTGCCAGGTGGGTGAAGAGCTCGCAAAACGCTGGAATTTTCCTGAAGAGATTCAACAGGCGATCAGGTATTACGCCGATCCGTTTAACCAGGAAGCCGGAAAACTTTCGCCCATTATTTTCATGGCTGCGCATATAGCATTTGGGCTGGAGTTGGGCGAGGATGCTGTCAAGATTGCCCAGTCACTTAACCCCGATGTGGCTTCGGTATTGAGTGTGAATGCAGAAGAGTGGGCACATCACATCGAACTTTATCGTGATTTTGTCCATGAAGCCGAAAACTTCATCTGACTCATCTCTCACAAATCAGCGCAACAACCTTACGGGCGAGAGGTGAAACCAGAAAGATACTTGGAAAAGCAATCGGGAAAGCCGTTAGAAAAGCATGAAACCATCTGACGGTAAATCCGGCATTCATGCCTGTCAATTTATAAGTCACTACGGATGTCATAATCAAAGACATTGCAATCGACATGACAAACGCAAAAATTAAATTCGAATACCTCCTGGAAAGTTTCTTCATCCTAAACCCTAAACTTCGAGCAACGTTTTGAGGTATTTCCCAGTATAGCTGCTTGAACATTCTGCTATATGTTCAGGTGTGCCTTCAGCGATGACCATGCCACCGCCATCTCCCCCTTCTGGGCCCATGTCAATAATCCAGTCAGCCGTTTTAATGACATCAAGGTTATGTTCGATGATAACAATTGTATTTCCAGCATCCCTTAATCGATGAATCACATCCAGCAGAAGCTGGATGTCGGCAAAATGCAGCCCCGTAGTCGGTTCATCTAGTATATAAAGCGTCCGCCCCGTGTCCCTCTTTGATAATTCAAGTGCAAGTTTCACTCGCTGCGCCTCGCCTCCCGAAAGCGTTGTGGCAGATTGTCCCAACGTGATGTACCCAAGCCCCACATCGAGTAGTGTTTGAAGTTTCCTAGCCACCACAGGAACCGCATTAAAAAAAGCGTAAGCCTGCTCTACTGTCATCTCCAGAACTTCCCGTATATTTTTACCCTTATAGAGAATTTCAAGTGTTTCTCTATTGTAACGATGACTTTTGCATACATCACAGGGTACGTACACGTCTGGAAGAAAATGCATCTCCACGCGAATAACACCATCACCCTGGCATGCCTCACAACGGCCACCCTTGACGTTGAATGAATATCTTCCTGGCCCGTAACCACGCGCACGCGATTCAGGTACGCCAGCGAAAAGATCCCTTATGGGTGTAAACAAGCCGGTATAGGTTGCGGGGTTTGATCTCGGCGTACGTCCTATGGGGCTTTGGTCCACATCGACTACCTTATCGAAGAACTCCAGACCTTCGATACCATCAAAAGGAGCCGGTTCAGTTGAACTGCCATACAAGTGATGAGCAACTACGCGATACAAGGTATCGTTGATTAGCGTTGATTTACCACTGCCTGATACCCCCGTCACACAAGTCAATAATCCAACGGGCAATTCCAGCTTGACATCTTTTAAGTTATTTCCAGTGGCGTGGAACATCGAAAGCCATCGCTTTGGATCTGGTTTATGTCGTTGTTTTGGAATTTTAATCTTTTTCACGCCACTTAAATACTGACCAGTAAGGGATCTTGGATTTTGCTGAATCTCGGATGGGGTGCCCTCTGCTACCACCTCTCCTCCATGCTCGCCCGCACCGGGTCCGATATCCACGACGTAATCCGCCGAAAGAATCGCATCCTGATCATGTTCAACAACAATAACGGTGTTTCCAATGTCACGCAGACGTTTTAGCGTCTCAAGCAATCTGTCATTATCTCGCTGATGCAGACCGATCGATGGTTCATCAAGGACATACATCACCCCTGTAAGACCGGAACCTATCTGGGATGCAAGCCTAATCCTCTGAGCTTCTCCACCTGACAATGTCTCGGCAGAACGAGATAGTGAGAGGTATTCCAATCCAACGTTTGTGAGGAATTTAAGTCTATTCGCGATTTCTTTGACTATTTTGTCAGCGATTGCCAACTTTTGTCCGGTTAATGATATGTTCTCAAAAAAAGTGAGGGCATTTTTCAAAGGCGCTTCGCACACTTCATGGATATTCTTATCTCCAACTTTGACGTGGCGCGCCTCTAACCTCAGTCTCGTGCCCATACAATCTGGACACGATTGGGAATTGAGGTATTTGGCCAGTTCCTCTCGAACGGTATTCGAATCGGTCTCATGATAACGACGTTGAAGATTGTTGATTATCCCTTCGAAACTGTGACTCTTGAGATAAAAATTTCCTTTTTCGTTCAAATAGCGAAAGGGTATTGAATCCTTTCCACTACCATGCAACAGTGTATGCTGAATATGGGCCGGAAGACTCTCAAACGAGGTGTCTAGATCAAATTTATAATATTCGGCAAGACTGGAGAGCATTTGGAAATAGAATTGATTGCGTCTATCCCATCCCTTTATCGCACCTGATGCAAGGGATAAATGAGGAAATGCGACCACTCTCTTTGGATCGAAGAAACTTATTTGACCTAATCCATCGCATTTTGGACATGCACCCATAGGGTTGTTGAAAGAGAAGAGCCTGGGTTCCAGTTCAGAAAGAGAGTAATCGCATAATGGACATGAAAATTTAGCCGAAAACAAATGTTCCTTCCCCGAATCCATTTCGACCGCTACTGCTTTTCCTTCAGCCAGTCTTAATGCCGTTTCAAATGATTCAGCGATCCTTTGCTTCATATCCAAACGAACCTTCAAACGGTCGATAACAACATCCACAGTATGTTTGGTGGTTTTAGCAAGTTTTGGAACCATATCAAGCTCATATATTTCACCATCCACTCGAACCCTAACAAATCCCTGAGCTTTCAGCTCCTCGAACAAATCGGCTTGTTCTCCTTTACGGTTACTTACAACGGGTGCCAAAATAATCAGTTTGGTATCATCAGGAAGCGTTAAAACAGAATCCACCATTTGTGAGACAGTTTGCGCTTCCAGTTTGATTCCATGTTCCGGACACTCTGGGTCTCCGGCACGAGCAAAAAGCAATCGAAGGTAATCGTGTATTTCCGTCACGGTACCTACTGTAGAACGGGGGTTATGGGAAGTCGATTTCTGCTCGATAGAGATTGCCGGTGAAAGCCCTTCGATTAGATCGACATCTGGCTTATCCATTCGAGCCAGAAATTGTCGGGCATAAGCAGAAAGGGATTCAACGTAACGACGTTGGCCTTCGGCATATAAGGTATCAAATGCAAGTGAAGATTTACCGGAACCAGATAGTCCGGTAATGACAACCATTTTGTTTCGCGGCAAATCTAGCGATACATTTTTAAGGTTGTGGGTGCGTGCTCCTCGAATACGAATGTAATCCATAACTCATGACTAACGTTAAAATTGCCAACCTGCTAATATACGCAATTTATCGAAGTAAGTTAATCAAAATCCAATGTCAACCTCATCCACAGAT
The DNA here is from genome assembly GCA_903863255.1 of uncultured Methylophilaceae bacterium. Lineage (GTDB taxonomy): Bacteria > Pseudomonadota > Gammaproteobacteria > Burkholderiales > Methylophilaceae > CAIPBJ01. Next base: position 2,391 of record CAIPBJ010000062.1, on the reverse strand, counting down.
AAAATGACCAGGACAGAATTACGGTCCAGCATAAGCCTAGCTTCTATTTACGGGCTTCGAATGCTCGGTATGTTTTTAATTCTTCCTATATTCTCTATTTATGCAGAAAAACTGCCAGGTGGCCAGAATCACTTATTAATTGGGTTGGCACTGGGTGCTTATGGACTCACGCAAGCTATTTTTCAACTCCCTTTCGGTATCGCATCCGACAGATTCGGCAGAAAGCGAGTCATTTACGCAGGATTGATAATCTTTGCGATTGGCAGTCTTGTGGCAGCTTTTGCAAATGATTTGTATATGGTGATACTAGGTCGATCAATTCAGGGAGCAGGTGCGGTTTCAGCTGCCGTTACTGCGTTGGTTGCCGATTTGACTCGTGAGGAACATCGAACAAAGGCCATGGCAATGATTGGGGGGACCATTGGCATCACCTTTGCACTTTCACTGATTTTAGGTCCTGCTTTGAATCAGTGGATAGGGATACCAGGTATCTTTCTCCTTACAGGGATTCTGGCATGTTTAGCGATTTTGGATGTTAAATTCCTTGTGCCCGACCCCGTCGTAAGCAGGTTCCATTCGGATGCCCAAGCCAAACCGGCAAAACTTAAGGAAGTCTTGAAGGACAAGCAGCTTCTGCGATTGAATTTTGGAATATTTGCTTTACATGCGGCACAAATGGCCATGTTCGTAGTCGTCCCCTTTGCGATTAAACAAAGCAGTGGCATGAATGAAAACCTTCACTGGAAAGTCTATCTGCCTATACTTATCCTATCTTTTGTTTTGATGGTGCCAGCTATCATTTATGGGGAAAAAAAAGCGAAATTGAAATTCGTATTCATTAGCGCGATAACCATGATGTTATTAGCCCAGATACTATTTGCTTTTTCAATACATGAATTTTTAGGCATAATCATTTCACTGAGCCTGTACTTTATCGCTTTCAATATTTTGGAAGCAACCTTACCATCCATCATTACGAAAATTGCACCTGCATCCTCCAAGGGCACGGCTATCGGTGTGTATAATACGACCCAGTCACTTGGGGTCTTTGTTGGCGGAGCGTTGGGGGGGTATCTTTCTCATTACCACGGATTCTCATCCGTTTTTGTTTTTTGCAGTATTCTAATGGCAATTTGGTTAATATTAGCTTCAACAATGAAAGCTCCTTCAGCTGTTAAAAGCAAGATGTATCATTTGGAAAACATCAGCGCTGAGGCCGCTAAAGCGTTAGCAACCAATTTGGCAACTGTTAAGGGCGTTCATGAAACTGTTGTTCTGGCAGAAGAGGGCATAGCCATTCTAAAGGTGGATTTACAGCAAGGCTTTGATGAAGAAAAAGTGTTGAGTTTTATAAATAAGAGCAATTAATATAGATCAGGTTCAATAGGAGAATTAATATGGCATCTGTAAACAAGGTGATTCTGGTTGGTAACTTAGGAAGAGATCCTGAAGTTCGATATATGCCTTCTGGTGACGCCCTTGCCTCTTTCAGCATCGCCACAACAGACAGTTGGAAAGATAAAAGCGGTCAAAAGCAGGAAAGAACGGAATGGCATAGAATTTCCATGTTTGGCAAGCTGGCAGAGATTGCAGGTGAATACCTTAAAAAGGGCTCAAGCGTCTACATAGAAGGACGCCTGCAAACCAGAAAATGGCAAGACAAAGAAGGCAATGAAAAACAGACTACAGAGGTCGTAGCCGACCGAATGCAAATGTTAGGTGGCCGCGCAGGTACCAATACATTTGAAATTTCGGATGAAGACCAGACAGCCTCCTCGGATTCTTTTAACCGGTCGTCAAGTCAAAGTCCTACCCGTCAGTCGGCGTCCAACAAACCCGTTGAAAGTGCGAAGGATTTCGATTCATTTGATGATGACATTCCTTTTTGAACGATTCCAAGGAGATGAAAGGCCAATACTATTGAGGCCTTTCAGTCATATCGAATTGCTTGTCACCCCGCTGGCTTTCATTTTGTTGAAGAAAATCAAAAAAGATTGTAAGTTTTAATTTCTGGATTCGACTAATTGATAACCTATTAAAAATGGATTATCTATGTCAATCAAACATTACAAATTACTCTCCTTCGCAATAGTTTTCAGTTTATTTTCTTATACTGGCTTTGCATTCCCATCGGAATGTTCAGTTGAATCGGACTCTCATACGACTCCATTGATCGAGCTTTACACCTCTGAAGGATGCAGCAGTTGTCCACCTGCGGAAGGTTGGTTGACCTCGCTCAAGACGGATAGACATCTATCAGACAAGGTCGTAGCGTTAGCTTTTCATGTTGATTATTGGGACTATATCGGCTGGAAAGATAATTTCGCAAAAGCAATCTTCAGTGATCGTCAAAGAAAGTTTGCAGCTATTGGGCATAACAGTTTTGTTTAT
>CAIPBJ010000061.1 GCA_903863255.1 uncultured Methylophilaceae bacterium | reverse complement strand
CACCGTAATCCATAATAAGGATTGGATTATGGATCGTCAACTTGATAAGACAGCAGGCAAAATGCTTCAGGCCACCCTTGAGGGAAAGGGCATGAAATTTATGCTTAACACCCATACGGATTCTTTGATATCTGGAGATGATGGGCATGTGGCGAAAGTCAAATTCAAGGATAACTTAGAGATTGAAGCGAATCTGGTCGTTATGGCTGTTGGGATTCGCCCGAATTTTGAGTTGGCTCAATCGGCAGGCATACATTGTGATCGTGGAATCGTTGTTAATGACACTATGCAAACATATGACCCTCGAATTTATGCAGTTGGGGAGTGTGTTTCTCACCGCGGTATGACTTATGGTTTAGTCGCTCCATTATTTGAAATGGCAAAAGTTTGTGCCACACACCTGGCTAATTTTGGTATCGGTCAATATAAAGGTTCCGTGACGTCGACAAAACTAAAAGTGACTGGAGTGGATTTATTTTCAGCGGGAGATTTCTCTGGGGGTGATGATACTGAAGAAATTGTGTTGCATGATGCTGTCGGTGGTGTTTACAAAAAACTTGTAATAAAGAATGACAAAATCGTTGGCAGTGTCCTATATGGAGATACGGCAGATGGGGCATGGTATTTTCAGATGCTTCGAGATTCCAAACCAATTCACGAAATTCGCGATCACATCATGTTTGGTCAGGATAGCCTTGGAAATACAGGTCACCTAGGACAAAGCAAAGCAGCTTCAATGACTGACGAGATGGAGGTTTGTGGTTGTAACGGTGTATGCAAGGGAACCATATTAAAGGCGATTAAAGAAAAAGGCCTCTTTACAATCGATGATGTTAAAAAGCAAACCAAAGCTGCTTCAAGCTGTGGTTCATGCACTGGTTTAGTGGAGCAGATCTTAGCATCGGCCTTGGGGGGGGGTTATGCACCCCCATCCACAAGTAAAGCGTTATGCGGATGCACCGATAAGAATCACGAAGAAGTACGTGAAGAAATTCGTAAAAATAAATTTTTGAATATTCCTGAAGCACTAAAGGGGATGAGTTGGCGAACTCCAAATGGATGCGCTACATGTCGCCCTGCGCTTAATTATTATTTAATTTCAACTTGGCCTCATGAAGCTGTAGACGATCCTCAATCACGTTTTATTAACGAACGTGTTCACGCCAACATCCAAAAAGATGGAACTTACTCAGTCATACCTCGCATGTATGGGGGGGTAACTACGCCAGATCAATTGAGGAAAATAGCTGATGTTGCAGATAAGTACCAAGTACCTATGGTAAAGGTTACTGGAGGTCAGCGCATCGATTTGTTAGGCGTAAAAAAGGAGGATCTAACGGGCATGTGGGCTGATCTTGATATGCCGTCCGGGTATGCCTATGGAAAAAGTATTCGTACCGTAAAAACGTGCGTTGGGAGTGAGTTCTGCCGCTTTGGTACCCAAAACTCTACTCAGCTAGGTATTGATATAGAAAAAGCATTCGACCATATGTGGGCACCTCATAAAGTGAAATTTGCGGTTTCAGGCTGTCCCAGGAATTGTGCGGAATCAGGGATTAAAGACGTTGGAGTGATTGGAGTTGATTCAGGATGGGAGATTTACGTGGGTGGTAATGGAGGCATAAAAACTGAAGTGGCCCAGTTTTTATGCAAAGTTAAAACTAGCGACGAGGTATTGGAGTATTCAGGTGCTTTTATTCAAATTTACCGTGAGGAGGCACGTTATCTGGATCGCACTGTACATTGGATTGAAAGAGTAGGACTGGATTACGTAAAGAAACGTATTTTAGAAGATGTTGAAGGTCGAAAGTCTGCATATGAGCGGTTGCTGTTCGCTCTGCAAGGTGCTGTTGATCCTTGGGCAGATCGAGTTAAGAACGCTGATAAACACAAAGAGTACGAAACAATTTATATATAAAACATTATGGGTATTCTAATTAATAAAAATACATTTAATATTTAAAGGATTGATAACATGCAAAAAAGCTTTTGGGAAGTTGGACATAAACCGACGTTATTTTCTGCGTTCTTCTATTTCGATTTAAGTTTTATGGTTTGGGTACTATTAGGACCTCTTGCAGTACAAATTTCAACTGATTTGCATTTAACTCCAGCTCAAAAGGGGTTGATGGTGGCTACCCCTGTTTTGGCAGGAGCAGTGTTAAGAATAGTGATGGGGGTGCTGGTAGATCAGATTAAGCCTAAGAAAGCTGGGGTGATCGGGCAACTAATCGTGATTGCAGCATTATTTGTCGCCTGGATTGTCGGAGTTCACACCTACCAGCAGACATTATTATTAGGAGTTTTTCTGGGATTTGCCGGGGCTGCTTTTGCTGTTGCGCTTCCTCTTGCATCACGTTGGTATCCACCTGAACACCAAGGTACTGCTTTAGGTATCGCTGGGGCAGGAAACTCTGGAACGGCTTTGGCTGCTTTATTTGCTCCTGGTCTGGCAATGGCTTTTGGGTGGAATAATGTTTTTGGTTTGGCTTTAATACCACTTAGTATTGCCCTCGTAGTATATCTTTTGTTTGCAAAAGATGCGCCGGATGCACCTGTTGCAAAATCATTAGGCCAGTATATTGCTGTTCTCAAAGACAAGGATGCCTGGTGGTTTATGTTTTTTTACAGTGTAACTTTTGGAGGATTTGTAGGAATGGCATCCTCACTTACCATTTACTTCCATGACCAATATGGCTTAACTCCAGTGCATGCGGGCTACTTCACGGCAGCCTGTGTTTTTGCTGGATCATTGGTTCGGCCAATTGGAGGAAACTTGGCAGACCGTATTGGTGGAATTCGGTCACTCACGATGATGTACAGTCTTGCGGCTTTGTTTTTGTTTATTCTAAGCTTTGGTCTAAAAGAACAAGCTGTTGGGTTGTTTGTTGTTATTTCTGCGATGGCAGCACTTGGTATGGGAAATGGTGCCGTGTTCCAGCTAGTACCACAACGTTTCCGTAAAGAAATCGGAGTGATGACTGGATTAGTAGGGATGGCTGGCGGTATTGGGGGATTTTATCTTGCTTCTAGCTTAGGCTATTCAAAACAAGTGACGGGTAGTTATCAAACTGGATTGCTAATATTTGCAGGATTAGCTGTATTAGCAATGATTGGTTTGATGGGAGTTAAAAATCGTTGGCGTACAACATGGGGTTCAGTCAATGCTACCACGGCTAGAGTATAGTTAGAGTCACTTCGTCAGAATTAGAAAATATTAGATGACTTTAAGAATTACCGTAGGTGAAAGCAGCCTAATTGGACCACGAGAGCGTAACGAAGATTACCTAACCTTCGTTACGCCCACTGATTCACAATTAGGTACAAAAGGAATTCTGCTCGCTGTTGCAGATGGCGTAGGGGGGAATGTTGGAGGACGTGAAGCTTCCGAAATGACGGTCCGCACTATATCTGCTGATTATTATGCTACGCCAGACACATGGGATACCCATAAATCCCTTGATAAAGTGCTCACGGCGGCGAATCGTTGGGTGCTTGCCCAAGCTGCGACAAACCGTGATATGGCTGGAATGGCTACTACTCTTTCTGTTCTTGTTCTTAAGGGAAGGCGCTACTATATTGCTCATGTTGGAGACACTCGAATCTATAGACTAAGAAATCAATCCCTTGAGCAACTTACCATTGATCATGTTTGGGATAGGCCTGACATGCGTCATGTATTGAAGCGCGCGGTAGGGCTTGATACTCAGCTTGTTGTAGATTTTTCGGAAGGTTTGATTGAGCCTAACGATGTATTTGCAATCATGAGCGATGGGGTATGGGAGCGATTAGGGGATCAGTCGATTCATCATGCAATGATGATTTATGAATCACCTAATCTAATTTGTGAGTATCTTACTAAAACAGCAATTGAGAATGGTGGGCAAGATAACGCAACAGTCATCGTAGTGCGTATTGACGAAATCGGTCAGGATAGTCTAACTGAATTAATGTCGGACGCAAAGAATCTCAAAGTTCCTCAAAAATTAAAACCAGGTGATTCATTAGACGATTTTAAAATTCTAGCTATTCTGCACGAATCTAGGGCAAGCATTATTTACAAGGTTAGCAATCAGAATGGCCAGGTTTTTGTTCTAAAAACTTTGCAACCAATACTAAGCAATGATGATGAAAGTTGCCAAGCCCTAATGAACGAAGAGTGGCTAACAAAACGTGTTGTATCTCAATATGTGCCACAAGTTTTCCCTCTTTCTATTGATAAAAGAAAGCATCTCTATTATGTGATGACATGGCACGAGGGCGCCACCTTGCAGCAACGAATTAATGTTGGGCATCATTTCACTGTTAATGAAACTGTAAAAATTGCGATAGATCTAATGCGTGGATTAAGTATTTTGCACAGGTTAAACATCGTGCATCGAGATATAAAGCCGGCTAACGTGCATATAGGTTCTGATCAACGATTGCGTATCCTTGATCTGGGTGTGGCTCTCAACAGTACCACAAGTACCCCAAGTTCTATGCAAAATCCAGGCACCCCAAGTTTTATGTCTCCAGAATTGTTTGAGGGAAATTCGGCCAACATTAGTACGGACGTCTTCGCAGCCGGAGTAACACTTTACTATATGCTCACTCGAAAATATCCATATGGAGAAATTGAACCATTCCAAACACCACGTTTTAGCGAACCGGTTCCACCCACTCGCTATAGACCTGAAATTCCCAGTTGGCTAGAGAATATTCTGCTTAAAGCTGTTGCGAGGGAAGAAGCAAAACGTTTTGAGACTGCTGATGAAATGTTAGTGGCATTAGAACATGCTGAACTAAAACCCATCACTCTTGAATACACACCACTTATTGCTCGGGCGCGTTTGCATAGGTGGCAGTGGATCGCTATATTTTCATTGATATTAAACTTTTTATTAATTTATTTGCTAGTTATTTCGTAAGCTGGAGTTGAAATGAGTTCATGGAAAAAGATTGTTGCTTTAATTGATATCCCTAGGCTAGGTTCTCGCGTAGTGAGAACGGAAAAAGGTGATATTGGAGTTTTTCGTACGGAAGATGATCGTGTGTTTGCTCTAAACAACAGTTGCCCCCATAAGGGTGGTCCGCTATCCCAGGGAATCGTGTATGGTGATAAAGTGGCTTGCCCATTGCATGGATGGAAGATTAGTCTTGTCGATGGCAAGGCCGAGGAACCGGATGAGGGACAAACAAGTTGTTTTGCTGTAAAAATTATCGATGGTATGGTTTATCTGGAAGTCTAAGTATGGAGTTCTAATTGAGCATCAAAGAGTTTAAGAACACTTGTTGTTACTGTGGTGTTGGTTGCGGTGTCATTATTCAGACAGAGAACAACAGTATTGTTGGTGTAAGGGGTGACCCCGATCACCCAGCTAATTTTGGCCGTTTATGTACAAAAGGTTCTACCCTACATTTAACTGCAAAATTAGATGCACGTTCTTTAGTACCTGAAATACGTGCTTCCAGAATTGAACCTCTCTGTCAAACGAGCTGGGAGACGGCTTTAGATTTTGTTGCTGAAAAATTTGCCAATATCATTCTTAAACATGGCCCTGATAGTGTCGCATTTTATATTTCAGGGCAACTACTAACTGAAGATTACTACGTATTCAACAAGCTTGCTAAAGGTCTCATCGGCACTAATAACGTAGATACCAATTCTCGGCTTTGCATGAGCTCAGCGGTTAGTGGCTATAAAGCAACACTAGGTTCGGATGCCCCACCATCCTGCTACGAAGACATTGATCACACAAAATGCTTGTTTATCGCAGGATCAAACACCGCGTTTGCCCATCCCATTATTTTCCGTCGCATTGAAGATGCCAAGGCCAAGAATCCTGATTTGAAAGTTGTGGTGGTTGATCCTCGTAGAACAGACACTTCCCAATTCGCTGATTTACATCTTGCAATCCTCCCAGGTACAGATGTCGCTCTATTTAATGGTATGTTGCATGTGATGCTATGGGAGGGATTGCTGGATATGAGCTATATCCAAAATCATACTCAAGGCTTTGATGTGTTAAAAGATACAGTTCGTGAATATACACCAAAAATGGTAGCTGATATTTGTGGTATTTCAGAGGCTGACATCATTCAAGCTGCAAAATGGTTTGGAGCAGGCCCCACGCTTTCTATGTACTGTATGGGGTTGAATCAATCGATACATGGCACTGATAAGAATGGTGCTTTGATTAACTTGCATCTCGCTACAGGCAACATTGGTAAACCAGGAGCAGGACCTTTTTCGTTAACTGGCCAACCCAATGCTATGGGCGGAAGAGAAGTTGGTGGAATGGCAAACCTTCTCTCTGCACATCGGGACTTAAACAATCCTGAACATCGTGAAGAAGTCGCCAAGTTATGGGGGATTGAAAGTGTGCCAGAAAGTCCAGGTAAGACAGCAGTAGAAATGTTCGATGCTTTAAAAGATGGAAATATTAAGGCGATCTGGATTGCTTGTACAAATCCAGCACAATCGATGCCTGAGCTAAATAAAGTTCATGATGCGCTAGATAAAGCAGAACTTGTTGTACTTCAGGATGCCTTTAATAATACTGACACCCGGGCTTTTGCGGATGTGGTTTTCCCAGCCACGACCTGGGGAGAAAAAGAAGGAACGGTTACAAATTCTGAGCGCCGCATAACACATATTGCTGCTGCGGTACCCCCACCTGGGGAAGCGAGGGCAGACTGGGAAATTGCTGTGGATTTTGCAAATCGGCTTGAAAAGAAACTTAAGCCTACATCTCACATTCCTTTATTCAAATACTCAAAAGCAGAAGATATATTTAATGAGCACCGAGAAAGTACACGAGGGCGCGATTTGGATATCACTGGCTTAAGTTATATGGCATTGGAAAAAAGTGGTCCGCAGCAATGGCCATTTAAAGATGGTGATATTAAGGGTAAGGCTAGACTTTATTCTGATGGAATATTTCAGAAACCGAATGGCAAAGCTCATTTTTTAAATACAATTTACAGGGGGAATGCAGATAAAACTAGTGCGACCTATCCTCTACATTTACTGACCGGTCGTTTGCGTGATCAGTGGCATGGAATGAGTCGAACTGGCAACGTGGCACAACTTTATAACCACGCTCAAGAGCCAGTTATCTCTATGAATGCAGAGGATATGCGACGACGTTTGATCAAAACTGGTGACTTGGTGAAAGTCAGTAATAAGCGTGGCAGTCTAATTATACGTGTTCAAGAATCTGATGAAATAAAACCCGCACAAACATTTATTCCAATGCACTGGGGGAGTCAGTTTATGAGCGGAATAGGTGTTAATGCCTTGATGCCAAGTGCCTTCGATAAAACCTCAAAACAACCTGAACTCAAACATGCTGCGATTAAAATCGAGAAAATTCAACTTTCTTGGCAAATGTTAGTTATGCATCGTTGCAATGATTTACATTTGATAACTGAAATCCGTAAAAAGCTTAAGTACTTTGATTATGCAACTTGTGGTTTATATGGACGAGGAAGTGGCATGGTAATTTTACGAGCATCTCACAGCCAAGCTCCAGACAAAGAAATTATCCAACAAGTTGATGAGTTACTGGGAATGGGTAATGGAGCCCCAATGCTAATTTATGATGACTTTAAACGTGGCATCAGCAAACGGATACTCGTTGAAAATAATCAGGTTATAGGCGTTAGACTTATTGGAGAAACACTTGCCTCTGAATGGTTACGGGAAGTTATGATTGATGGTAATTTTACAGATGAAGTGCGTCGTTGGGCGCTTGCTCCCTTAAGCACACCGCCAACTGGACAGCGAAGTGGAGGAAAAATTATCTGTAATTGCCTATATGTATCAGAAAATGAAATTATTGATACTATAGAACTTGGAGCTGATTTTATTACCTTACAAAATAAACTTAAGTGTGGAACAGAATGTGGTTCATGTGTTCCAGAGTTAAAGCGATTGGTTAAAATACACTGTAAAACTGTTGCCTAATATT
>CAIPBJ010000060.1 GCA_903863255.1 uncultured Methylophilaceae bacterium | reverse complement strand
GAGAACCTGTTTCTGGATCTCATCGCAGCGTTCGAGTATTTTCAGGAACGCGCGTCCGGTGAAGATATCATGCAAGGGTTTTTTTAATTCCCGCTTCCAGGAAATGCGAACCTGATGCTCCTGCACAGCCCGGAAAACATTCTCAACCGCCAAGTCAGCAAATCGGGTTCCGATCGAGGAAATTGGAGAGTCAAGGTTGACAAGCACGTTCATCCAATGGTCCTTGACCGTCTTGATGTGCTCAAGCGCCTGCTTTCTTTTTGAATCGAGGGCTTCCGGATCGGTCTGGGTATCCTCGTCAGCGACGAGCGGGAGGTCCGTCTTGAAAAACGCCTCCAGGGCATCGGCGAGCTTAAGCTTGTTCTTGATCGAAAGCTCGATGTTGATTCGTTCAATCCCATCGGAGTAGTCCCCCAGTCTTGGCAACGGGATCACGACATCTTCATTGATCTTGAAGGCATTGGTGTGCTTGGCAATCGCAGCGGTTCGTGCCCTGTCCAACCAGAACTTCTTCCGCGCCTCAGCCGAAACGGCAATGAAACCCTCGCCGCCCCGAGCGTTGGCCAAACGGACGATATGCGAGGCAGCCTCGCCGACAGCGTCTTCATCATCGCTTGCGATATCCGCAATCAGCACCATCTTTGGTCGTTCAGCGCGATTTGCCTTCGTCGCATAACCAACGGCCTTTAGATAACGTTCATCAAGGTGTTCAAGGCCAGCCAGCAAGGTGCTGGATTCTTCACTGCGAGCCGTGGCATCCAAATGGTCCTTGATCTCGACTATAGCCGGGACGGCTAGTGCGACATGCCCAAAAAATTCGAGGCAGACCGTCCTTACATGTTTTGGCATCCGATGCAAAATGAACGTCGCGGAAGTGATCAGGCCATCGCAACCTTCCTTCTGAACGCCTGGCAATCCTGAAAGGAATTTATCGGTGACGTCCTTGCCAAGTCCGACCTTACGGAAATGAGGCCCCGGTATCTGCAGAATAGATGGCTCTGCCTGCAGCGTCTTGCCATCAATATCGTAGCGGCTGATCCTGAAAGCCACGACATCGACATCATGAATCTTACCGAGATTGTGGTCCAGTCTTTCGACTTCAAGCCACGTTGCATCCGGCGTGACCATTCGCCAGGAAGCAAGATTGTCTAGCGCGGTACCCCAGAGCACCGCTTTCTTTCCCCCAGCGTTCATGGCGACATTGCCGCCGATACAGCATGCATCGGCAGATGTCGGGTCACACGCGAACTCGAGGCCTGCTTCAGAAGCCGCTTCCATCGCTCGCCTTGTAACGACGCCCGCTCCGCATCGGATCGTCGGCACCTGCCGCCCAACCCCGGGTAAGCTTCGCATCTCGACCCGTCCAAGCGTGTCCAGTTTTTCAGTGTTGATGACGGCTGAGAGTTTTGTCAGCGGGATCGCGCCCCCGGTATATCCTGTACCGCCTCCCCTTGGAATGATGGTCAAGCCCAGTTCGATACAGGCCTTAACGATGGCAGCAACCTCTTCCTCGGTATCCGGATTGACCACAACGAAGGGATATTCAACGCGCCAGTCCGTGGCGTCGGTCACATGGGATACGCGAGCCAGTCCATCAAACTGGATGTTATCCTTACGTGTGATCCTGCCAAGCTTCGACATAGCTTTTCTTCGCAGGCTTTCAGTTTGTTTGAAGTCGTCTTCAAAGGAGACGACTGCCTTTCTGGCTGATTCAATTAGTTTTACAACAAGCGGGTTGTTTTGACTTCGTTCATCAATCGCACGAATTCGATGGTGCAACGCACCTATCAAAGCCTGCCTTCTCTTTTTATTCGCGAGCAAGTCATCTTGCAGGTAGGGATTGCGGGTCACCACCCAAAGATCGCCAAGGACTTCGAACAGCATGCGCGCCGAGCGTCCCGTCTTTCTTTCGCTTCTCAATGTATTCAGGATGTTCCAGATCTCTTCACCAAGAAAGCGAATCACGATTTCACGGTCTGAAAAGGAGGTGTAATTGTATGGGATTTCGCGTAAGCGGCTGGCCATGAATTTTTTACGTAAGATAAAGATTTGATTATATCATGGCACCCATCTACAAATTAAGCGTGAGATGATTGTGGGTATTGCTTTAATCAATTTTTTGCATCAAAAAAAATCAACTTTAATGACATTTTAATTAAAAGGTCACACAATACCGCCTTGCACTGGGTCAGAATCGATATGAAGGCATTCACGTTCACATTTAAAACCATCCTGCTCCTCTTCATTTCAATTGCTATGGCATACGGCCTTTTCGTTTACTTGAATGATCAGAATCAATCCGCTCCCGATGTGACGTTCACCACGATCGAAGGAAGATCCTTTAAGCTATCCGATCTAAAAGGGAAGATGGTCATTGTCAATTTTTGGGCTACATCGTGTGCGGCTTGTCTGGATGAGATGCCTGATTTGATCCGCATCTATAAGGATTACCATGCCCGGGGTCTGGAAGTGGTTGCGGTAGCAATGCCTTACGACCCTCCCATTCAAGTGTTAACCTACACGAGGCGAAGGGGGCTTCCATTTCCGGTGATGCACGACGGCTTCAGTGAGGTCTCCTCCAGATTCAATGAGGTAAGCCTTACCCCAACAACCTACCTTGTTGATCAGCAGGGGTTCATCATTCGGCGCATCCAGGGCAGGTTTGATAAAAATGCTGTCACTCGTATACTTAACAAAAATTTAGGAGCACCCTTATAATGCTTTGGATAAAAGCTTGGCACATAATCTTTATGGTAACCTGGTTTGCAGGCCTTTTTTATTTACCCCGTCTTTTTGTCTACCACGCGATGAGCAGCGACGACTCGAGCATAGAACGCTTCAAGGTAATGGAACGTAAACTTTACTACGGGATCATGACACCGGGAGCCGTGCTGACCATCTCATTCGGTTTATGGCTGTGGCTCGGTTACGGGATATCAGGCGGGTGGCTTCGGGTCAAACTGTTCATCGTAGCCTGCCTTGTGCTTTATCATATCTATTGTGGCAAATTATTGATTGACTTTAAACACGACCGGAATCAACATAGCCATATCTATTACAGATGGTTTAATGAGGCTCCCGTACTGGCGTTGATCGCCATTATTATTCTTGTTGTGGTGAAACCTTTCTAAGG
>CAIPBJ010000059.1 GCA_903863255.1 uncultured Methylophilaceae bacterium | reverse complement strand
AATACAAGTGCCCACGCTATGACTCCCCATACAAAATAGGGCGCTAGATACAAATTACTTGGTAAACCAAAATATTCTGTAACATCAGAATCCCATAGAAAATGCAGGCCTACAGAAATTATAAAAAGTGATAGGAATCTAGTGCTAATAATTGCACTCATAAAAGTTTTAGTCTTTGAGTGTCCATAGGCAACCCAGAGGGCACCGCCAGCAATGGCAGACCATACAATATGGGTAAATGGGGCAAGCAATCCACGCAGTAAAATTGATTCGTTAACTGCTGCAAAGCTATTTTCTTGTAACCCAACATTTAGCGCATACCCAGCAGACTCGAAAGCAGCAAACCCAGTGCCTACAGCCGCACCATATAAAAGTCCAGCCAAACTAAACTGATGCTTTGTATGTATGACATTTCTTGCATAAAAAATAATTACTAACAGTTTTGCAAGCTCCTCAATGATTCCTGCCCCTGCAGCCTCATACATTTTATAAATGACCGGGAAAAATGTTCCCAATAAAAAAGTTGCTAAAAATGCAATTGCCCCACCAATCATTAATATTTTTGAGAGCATTACCATTGAAACATCGCATACAGTATTCATCTCGAAAAACAGCGTCATAACCGCAAATGGCACAATAAAGCATCCATAAAATATGAATGCGGGTAGCGTTGTGAGTGCTGACTGCTGATAAGAAGTTAGCAAAAAAAGCAATATCGAGTAGCCCAGAAGAGTTCCCAACATAATTCGTACGAACATCCAAGGTTTTGGAAAGTCCCCCATGCTTATATCTAAAGCAGGAGTAGTATTTGGAGATCCAACGCTTAACCTGCTCTCAAATTCGCCCCAAGAATGCGGGGCAAAAGTTCCGGATAAAAATTCTTTCAACGAAAATTTTGTAAGTGACTCAAGCCCAAGTTGACTGGAAACCACGTCATTTTTTAAATGATTATCTGGCATATAGAATCATTAATCCACGGTAATTAATCTAATAATTTCACCTAGGTCTTTATTCAACATAGGACTTAAACTATCTTTACTTACAAAGCCCGCATTCTGGATGACCACCTTCTCTAATGCAGATATCCAATCTCTTGTAACTAGTGACAATATTGGAATTGGTCGCTCAGTCAAAGGCGGGGTCCCAACAGAAAATTTAGGGAATGGTTCAAATATTATTCTTGCAGAATCAGCTATGTTAACTTTTGGTCTATCTGCAAGCTCCATTGAACTGAACCCCAATTGATTTACAAAATCACTTATTACAATTCGTGCAATTGTGATTTGTCTATCAATTATCTTTTCCCATGTAGCTCCAGCATTATTTTCTGCAGGGCTCAATTTAAGTGCGAGAACTTCTTGCAACCTCATTCTTTGTGATGCATTAATCATTTCTTCGATAAAAATTAAAAAAGCTTCTTCTGACATATATAGGCTTGAAGCTGTAAATGAATCATGCGTCATATCTCTCAGATATGTAGCCCAGGTATCAACAACCTTCTTCGAGTAAATTTCAGCGCGAGAATGTATATTCAAAACAGGATTTAATCCACTTTCCGCTGAAGAATTTGACCAGCTTGATATAGAAGTATTCAGCAAATCATCTAAATCCGTTGGTTCACCTTCTACCCCAGAACCAGCATGAACTAATGGATGAAGTTCTTTATTAATGTCAGAGCTACTATTAACCATGTAATAAAGAGTTTTTAATTCATCAAGTGAAATATTCAATATGTCGAAGAGTCTCCAGACTTCATTCTTTTTGATCAATTGGATTAATGATTTTTTAAGAATATTCAATTGCTCTGATTTGATTGCAACTTCCTTTTCCCCTCCTTCGTTAAAGTAAGGGTGCAACTTTGACGCCAGACTATCTCTTATTTTCGAGGTCTTATCTATCAAATTCTGAGCTCGAAATGCTGGATCTGATATACGATTAATTCCAGAAACAATGTTTGAAATGCCCCCGTCCCTAGGGGTCATTGCCGAATCCCATGCCTCTAGCGGATTCTCAAAATGCTCCTTGACATTCTCATCTTCTGAAAAATATTGTCTTAACCTAGCAATTCTATGGGAGTCGTTCGGGTTAATTGATACCTCTATATCATCCTCATACTGCATAAATGATGAAGACTTTATCTCTGGATTTCTTAACCAATACAAATTTCTAAATGGTTTGTTATCCCATTTTTTTACCCACTCATAATTTTTAAATTTTTCAAGCAAGGAACTTTCAACCCGATTAGTCCATCTTGCACGTTCATTTACTTCGTTATCTCCACCTTTTGTCTTTAACTCCTCATCAAATTTAGTTAACACGAATAGTAAACCGGGCGGGACGGAAGACCTAACCTCTGAGCTATCGCCATTCGCATCACATACCCATTGATTAATTAAAGGGGCGTAACCAACTTCCTGAGGCCCCCCAGGTACGCACAATAAAACGGCAGACATCTCTTGGTCAGCTGTGTACCTCTGGAAAAGATAAGCAACTTTTCCACGCAACAACAACTCAGAGGCTTGCGAAGCCTTAATATCCTCATTTTCTTTGATTTCCTTTAGATCCTTAACTGTCAGACTCTTTCTAGAACGAGCTCCGGGAAAATCTAAAATATCCAAATCATTCAAAAATTCCCATCTTGCATCAGAAATAGTTAACCTTAATTCCGCAGTCAATGCCGCAAGAATTGGCTTTGCTATTCTCTTAATTGGTAAAGATTTAGCTGAGCCTTCAATTGATATAGGCTTTATATCAACCGAACTTGAATCCTTACCATTCAGCTGAGATAAAAGTTGTGCATCGACAATGCTAATCTGACCTGAATCTGACACTACCGAGTCGAATGGGGCTAGGCAAACTTCTGCCCCTTCTAGATTATTAATCTCTTTAGCAAATAGCTTATATAAGTCTGTAAATAGATCAAAATCTCTCCATATGATTGAAAATAAATCCGCCCTATCTTCAATCTCCAGAAATGGAGCAATATCTATTGCTACAGGCCAAAAGTCCGCTTTCAAATTTGAAACAAAATTTGCAAAAGAAGCTTCAAGATACATTTTTATATCAAGTACATCCTCCGGTAAAAGCGTTACTAGCCTCTTTTTATAATCAACCTTTTTTTGTAAACCCTCTAATCTGGTGCGAATTTCTTCATCCGTAAAGGGATTTAAATCCATTGATCCTGCGTGATCAAAATCTGAGAAAAAACTATTTGTTAGTATTTTGAGAATATCACTCTCTGTAAGAAGCCTAATTTCAACGGGATATTCGCTATCTAAATTCTCTGATTTCTTTATTGAAAATCTAGTTACAACACCTGTAGATTCTCTTCCGCCGCTTGGATTGATTCTTTGTAGAAAATCAACATCCTCATTTCCAAGCTTGACAGTTAAATTTCCCTGTTTGCCTTTTGCTAAGGTGGAGACAAGATAAGACTTTCCAGCCTGTGAGGGGCCAAAAACTCCAACGCATGGAGGCCTATGTAATGTTGCTAGAATTTTTTTTGTCAGTAACTTAACACGTAAAAATGACTGGTAATTATCGTGCCTATCTAATTTGACTTTATGGTTTTCACTAGCAGCACGATTGTTCCAGTCAATTGCCCTATCACTAGCGTCATAGATTTTTTCACACAAGCGCTCTGTGCTTAAATTTTTTGAATTTGTTTTTGAGTTGTCTGCCATGTTAAGCCTCTTTTACATGGCCACTATCAAGCCAATACCCAGAATTATCAGGTAACGTTTGTAATTGAAGTTTTAAGCTTCTTCTGTTTACAATTGCTCCATCCTTGGAAAGGATTTCAGCAATTTCAAAACGTTCGGTCTCGCCTCTTCTAATTTTGCCAACATCTCTCTTTAAGCTTACCTTTAACGGCGTTAAAGAATGTAGCTTTCTTTTAGTATCCTCATCTGCATAGTCAATAATGTAAATTAAACTAGCTCGCCACCTCTCAATAGGTAGCTGTCTAAAACCAATCCACATTGGCCCTCTAAAATCAAAATTAGTTTCAGGCAGAGCGTAATCAGGATCATCCAACTTCACATCACTATAAAAAATATCCTGATTCGCGATTTGCCCATCTATTGAAAGTTTTCCAATAAATTTCGTTGTCGACTTTAAATTTAGCCGCTCACTGCTAAACAAGAAGTTCGCAATTCCACCTTCAGACAAAGTGCATAGCATAGCGCCAACAGCGGCGGTAGTCTTAGGATCACCAATTACGCCATATTCATGAAATGGATACCATGTACCGCACCTAAAGCCATTCATTTGAATAATACGCTCTATTGGCATTGCCAGTTGCTTCTTGACTGTTGAGACAACGCCCTTCAATTTTGTCGGCCTTCCAGTTAACAACAAGACATCGCAATTATGGGCGTAAACAACTTCACATAATGCCTCTAGCACCCTGTTTATTTCCGTGCCAGAATCAACTGTTTGATCTATGGCAACCAAATCAACCAATAAATTAATTTTTAATAGGTCAAAATTGGTACCGCCGGCTTTGTGAACGACATCATTAATGAAAGAAACTACCCTTGGCGTTATTGGAGTTGAGATTAATTCCTTAATACTTTTTCTTTGAGGCTCTAGGCTCGCAACTTTGGCTATATTTTCATAATCCTTAATCAGTGCTAAGCCGAGTGGGGCCAAAACTTGCGTAGTGCATTGTCTACGAAGAGTTTTCACTTGAATATCTTCATTTGCCCTATCGGCTCCAAATAATTCTTTGGTTATTGAAGTTGGGTCTGAGATTCCTGAATTTTTTATCTCACTTTCAATGGCAGATATAACATGAGCTTGCACTACCCGCTTCAAGATATCATCACCAGCTATCGTAAAACCTTCTCTAAATATTTGATTTGGGACTATGGTAACTACCTCACCAGACCCCTCTAAGGAATAGTCTGTAATCACAAGATCAGTAGTACCGCCGCCAATATCTATCGAGGCAACTCTGAGTTCATTTTCTGATGATTTATCTTGGCCAAATGGTCTTTTCAATGCCCTAAACATTGATGGAGCTGACCCACCAAACTGAGACACAATCATTGAATATAGCCATACCACCTGACTGCAGGTTGCCTCATCATATTTAATCACAACTTCTGGCAATGGTGGATGCTCATCACCAACTCGATTGCCATCATCATCTAGATGGCCTAATGATTGCCAAACCAGCTTACAGGCTTGCATCGCTCTTTTCTTCAAAATAACTTGCTCTTGAAGTGGCATTGCCGGAGGAATAGTTAAAACGATTTTACTAAGAGCTCTCACTAGATCATAGTTTGGCATTCTCATCCTTTGAGATGGTGAATTAATCATGCCCAAAGTTTGACTCAGTATTTCTGCAATACCAAAGGTCATCAACGAACTTCTTGAGTACCTTGGACTTATCACTGGAAACCTGTCCGGATCATCTTGATCTAAATCACATAATGCATCACCGACCTGATTTACTAGGCCAACAAATATGCCCTCATTCGCCAGCGGCTCTACCATTTCAGCATCGGGCTGATTAAACCGCCAATCTAAAGGAAACTCTACTTCATCCCACAGGTAACGTTTAGGCCCAGAGATACCAGTTACCCCCTCTGTGCCCCGCCTTCTAGTCGCCAATCTATTAGCTTCTCTACCAACCCTTGTAAATGTTGGCCACAAAAATGCATCATGCCTTCCGCTCTCTCTTGATAGCGCCATTGATCCAAACTCTATTGAAGTAAATTCGACCCGACTCTCAAATGGCTCTGTGTATACTAAATGTGGCTGCCCAAGGTCTCTCAGCTGTAGGGTATATGAATTATCTAGATCTCCTCTATGCGCTGGGTGCTTCTCCAAAACCACTGCGCAAGTCCTGGAGTTGCCAATATCAAGTATTAAATTAGTTTCAATTTTT
>CAIPBJ010000058.1 GCA_903863255.1 uncultured Methylophilaceae bacterium | reverse complement strand
CGGATGATGCTCATGGACATGAATGATGGGTTAAATAAGCTTGGTGACCGTCTGAATGCGATATCCACTGAGGGAAACGAACGGCTTAAATCGACCGTTGCACAAGAGCTCAAAGAGACGCGAGATGCTATGCAGGCTTTACAGATCGCTCAGACAAGTAATCTTTCGCAAACTAGAGAGTCTGTTCTGGAGAAGCTTCATACTACGCTTGCCGAACAGGGGAAGATTGAACGGCATTCATTCAGGATACGATGCTTAAGGCAACCACCCAGCTAATCTCAAGTATCGAGGCACTTTCCAAAGTTGTCGACTCGCGTCTAGAGGAAATAGGCGGCAAAGTTTCTGAGCGGCTTGAAGAAGGATTCAAGAAAACAAATGACACGTTTGTGAGCGTAATGGCAAGACTCGCAACAATCGATGAGGCGCAAAAGAAAATTGATGGCCTAACCACCAATGTCGTTAGCTTGCAGGAACTGCTTGGTGATAAGCGATCACGAGGCGCATTCGGAGAAGTTCAGTTGGAGGGGTTGGTAAGAAACGTTCTTCCTGCTTCGAGCTATGCCATGCAATACGTTCTACCAAATGGTATGCGAGTAGATTGTGCCTTGTTTCTTCCTGAACCTACTGGAACTGTTGCAGTTGATTCAAAATTTCCACTTGAGAATTACCACCGGATGTTTGAAATCGGTATAGCTGAGTCCGATCGAGCCCTTGCTCAGCGTCAATTCAAGTCGGATGTGAAGAAGCACGTTGATGATATCGCTTCGAAATATATCATCGCTGACGTTACTTCGGATGGAGCGGTTATGTTTATTCCTGCTGAAGCTGTCTTTGCAGAGATTCATGCCTATCATCCTGAAGTCATCGAGTATGCAATGGCAAAACGTGTTTGGGTGGTTTCACCAACGACATTAATGGCTGTTCTAAACACAGCAAGAGCGGTTTTAAAAGATGTTGAGACGCGGAAACAGGTTCATATAATAAAAGATGAATTGGGAAAATTAGGTAAGGAGTTTGGACGATTTGACACGAGAATGAAAAAGCTTGCTGATCATATCCGTCTGGCTCATGAGGATGCGATCGACGTTCAGACAACCAGTCAGAAAATATCGCGCCGTTTTGCCAAAATCGAAAGCGTTGAGCTGGCTGCTACTCCAGAAAGTGACATCGCTTTAAAAAATATAGAACAAGAAGAGGACTGAAGAGGGAATAGAATGTCAAATATTGAACCGGAAGACCAAGACGAATCAGGTATTATCATGCTTATCCAGCAGTATGCTTCAAAATTTGGAATTACATTCAGTTCGGTTTTGATGGACAAACCCGAAGCCAAAACAAAACTCATGAGAATGATGATGGAAGCCATTAGCGGTAAACGTGGCCCCGTGACGGATGCTGACATCCTTAACGAAGATCCGATGGAATGAATTGATTTTATGATAAAGGTGCTTTATTTTGCCAGATTGAAGGAATCGTTGAAGTATTCTACCGAGGATATGGAATTGCTTCCTGAAATAAAAACTGTTTCTGATTTGATGGGGTATCTGTCTCTTCGCGGGGAGGTATGGAAGGAATTGTTCTCTGGGAATCCTAAAACGCGGGCTGCGATCAACCACGAACTTGTTGATAAAAGTGCGCTGATAAAAGATGGCGATGAAGTGGCATTTTTCCCTCCTGTGACGGGTGGATAACAGGAAAAAGATGGCAGTACGAATACAATTTGAAGATTTTGATGTGGCTGCCGAGATGGACAAGGTTCGGAGTGCCAATCCTCAGACAGGTGCTGTCGTTAGTTTTCTTGGACAGGTTCGGGATTTGAATCAAGGCAGCGAAATATCGTCCATGTTCTTAGAGCATTATCCAGGAATGACTGAGAAATCACTGGAGTCTCTTATAAGGTCTGCAAGGGAGCGTTGGAACATTCATGATGTCACGATTATTCATCGTGTCGGCAACCTGACTCCGCTTGATCAGATCGTCTTGGTTATTGTTGCATCAATGCATCGAGAGGACGCATTCAGGACATGCGAGTTTATTATGGATTTCCTGAAAACAGAAGCCCCGTTTTGGAAACGGGAAGTTACCCCTTCCGGTGAACGTTGGGTAGAAGCCAATCAATCCGAT
>CAIPBJ010000057.1 GCA_903863255.1 uncultured Methylophilaceae bacterium | reverse complement strand
ACGCAAGCCTTCTTGTATGATTACAGCAAGCTCATAAGCAAAGGTGGGGTCATAGGATACACAATTTGGAATGGTGGCTGACATGAGGTGGCTATGACCGTCTTCATGTTGCAAGCCTTCCCCATTCAAAGTGGTTCTTCCGGCGGTAGCACCCAGCAGGAAACCTCTTGCACGACTGTCTCCGGCGGCCCATGCAAGATCACCTATACGCTGGAAACCGAACATGGAATAAAAGATGTAGAAAGGAATCATCTGGACACCACTTACACTGTAAGAGGTGGCTGCAGCAATCCAGCTGGAAAATGAACCGGCCTCATTGATGCCTTCTTCTAAAATTTGGCCATCTTTTTGTTCCTTATAGAACATCACCTGATCAGAGTCTTGTGGTTCATAGAGCTGGCCAACTGACGAATAAATACCCAACTGGCGGAACATTCCTTCCATCCCGAATGTACGGGCTTCATCTGGAACAATGGGTACAACGTATTTTCCTATCTGCTTGTCTCTAACCAGTGTTGACAGAATTCGCACAAAAGCCATCGTGGTCGAGATTTCTCTGTCTCCGGTTGCACCTAGCATGTTTTCAAAAGCAGACAGGTCCGGCACGTTCAATTCGTTGCCTTTTCTGCGTCTTTTTGGCATGAAACCACCCAAAGCAGCTCGCCTTTCTGCCATGTATTGCATTTCAGGAGAGTCGCTGGCCGGTTTGTAGTAGGAAAGATTTTCTACTTGCTGATCCGAAATAGGTAGGTCAAAACGGTCCCGGAAGGCTTTTAATGATGCTATATCCATGCTCTTTTGCTGGTGTGTGGTGTTTTGACCTTCACCGGCTTCACCCATACCGTATCCCTTTACGGTCTTTGCTAGGATAACAGAAGGCTGGCCAGTATGCTGACTGGCGGCGGCATAGGCCGCATACACTTTGTGGGGATCGTGGCCACCCCGATTTAATCGCCAAATATCCGCGTCGGACATTGCGGCAACCATTTCTTTCAATTCGGGGTATTTTCCAAAGAAGTGATCACGAGTATATTGTCCACCTTTCGCTTTGAAGTTCTGGTATTCCCCATCGACACATTCTTCCATTCGTTTTTTTAGCAGCCCATCTTTATCCATGGACAAAAGCGGATCCCAATACGATCCCCATATCACCTTGATTACATTCCAACCTGAGCCACGAAAATCTGATTCGAGTTCCTGTATGATTTTTCCATTTCCTCGGACGGGACCGTCTAGTCTTTGAAGATTGCAATTGATAACAAAGATCAGGTTGTCCAGCTTTTCACGTGAAGCAAGCGATATGGCGCCAAGGGATTCTGGCTCGTCCATCTCCCCATCGCCACAAAACACCCAGACCTTTCTGTCAGACGTATCAGCGATGCCTCTGTTGTGAAGGTATTTGAGAAAACGTGCCTGATAGATCCCGGCAATAGGACCAAGACCCATGGATACAGTTGGGAATTGCCAGAAATCAGGCATCAACCAAGGATGAGGGTAGCTGGATAATCCATTTCCACCCGTTTCCTGTCTGAAATTATCCAATTGCTCTTCGGTTATTCGATCCTCCAAAAATGCCCTTGCATAGACACCGGGTGAAGAGTGGCCTTGAAAATAAACGCAGTCTCCTCCGAATTTGTCGTTGGCAGCCCTAAAAAAGTGATTGAATCCAACATCGTAAAGTGTTGCAGCAGATTGAAAGCTGGCGATATGTCCACCAACGCCGGGTGATTTTTCATTGGCTCGCAAAACGGTCATGATGGCATTCCATCTGATCAGTGCGCGTATTCTTCTTTCCATGTCTGGATTGCCAGGAAGGCGTTTTTGAAGGTGGGTCGGAATAGTATTTACGTATGCTGTTGTGGCATTGTATGGTAAATATGCTCCAGAACGACGGGCTTTATCAATCAGCGATTCTAGAATAAAGTGGGCTCGTTCTGTTCCCTCGTTCTCAAGAACCGCTTCTATAGCTTCAAGCCATTCCTGGGTCTCTTGAGGGTCAATGTCGGGGGTTAATGCCATGTATGAATCTCCAGGAAACTTTTTGTGATAGCAATAGGTATAATCAAGATAGGAATAATTTCTTAGTCTTGGTTAAAAACATTATCTCGTCGAAACAGCTTTTGACTGATGACTTAATTATAGTTTGTCTTTTTTGAATGTTTAGGTCAAGTTTTGACGCCTCTAATTTTATTTTATTATTAAATAATTAGTCTTCTTTGAGTATATAGGGATAGAAATGACGATAAAAATCAAACAATTTGCTAATGCCGCGGATGATAAAGCCATCAATAGGTTTCAGCATATACTTTTCGTGATGCCTTCAACAAGGCCAACAAACATGCCTTTCTCTCAGATATTGGATCAAAAGTTAAAACGTAATGACATGAAATTTTCCGAATTAAGTAAAACTCCCCTGAGCTCCGATCTGCCGAACGGAGGGATTGCCAGTTGGGTCGTTCTGGAAACCAAGTTCAATTCCTTCCAGCGTCATACATTATTGAGAAAGGCAGTAAAACCCCTAATCGATGAAAAGCCTCAAGAAATGGCTGTCGTCGTATATGGAGGGGATAAGGTTCGCCATGATGCGGCCACTGACAGCGTATATGTCACCCTTTTAAACGCAGTAGAGTTGCCAGAGCGTAAAGGGCTGGAAAGCAAGAAGAAGAAAAAGTTACGCCCACTCGAAACCTTATCAATATTTGGATGTAAAGAACCCGGTGGGTTTAAAGAGATACTTTCCATCGTTTCCGGGAATACCCTAACCCGTCAATTGACCATGCTTCCACCAAATGAGTTGACCCCCTTACATTTCAGGGAATTAATTCAGAAGTTAGCAAAAGATCACGAATGGAAATATCAGGAATTCGATATAAAAAAGCTAAAAAAGATTGGAGCCGGGGCTTTCCTTGCGGTTTCTCAAGGTTCTGATGCCGAAGATGCAGCGATCGTGCATTTGAAATATGAGCCTAAGGAGCATTTAAAGCACATTTCCCTAGTTGGAAAAGGCATATGTTTCGATACTGGGGGACACAATCTTAAGCCGGCAAGATACATGAATGGCATGCACGAAGACATGAACGGCTCGGCAGTCGTGCTCGGAATACTTTTAGCCGCTACAAAAGCGCAGTTGCCAATCAAAATCGATTGCTGGTTAGCTATAGCCCAAAATCACATTGGCCCTAAAGCCTATAAACAAAATGATGTGGTGACATCACTGAATGGCACGACCATTGAAATAGTTCATACGGATGCCGAGGGCCGAATGGTCCTTGCTGATACACTAACGATGGCCTCTCGCGAACAGCCTGATTTTATGATGGATTTTGCGACACTTACCGGAAGTATGGTCGGAGCTTTGGGGAATCGATACAGTGGCGTGCTTGGAAATGACCCGGAGATACTTTCTAAGGCCGTTTATGCAGGTATTGCAAGTGGAGAACGTGTTAGCGTTTTTCCATTTGACGAGGATTATGAAGAAGAGCTTGAGAGTGGCATTGCGGACATTAAACAATGTACATTGGAATCCGAAGCCGATCATATACTTGCTGCCCGATTTTTGTATAGATTCATTGAGAACAAGCAACATGTTGATTGGTTGCATGTAGATTTGTCTTCATACAATAGAAAAGGGGGATTAGGAGCTGTAAATTCTGATTTGAATGGATTTGGGGTCAGCTTCGGTATAAATTTGATAAAGAAGATAACCAACCTTTGATTTTCACTAGATGTCCCTCGCCTTTGATGGCGAGGGGTTGTTCATTATTTATAAACTAAATTAAGCGCGCAAGATGCATTTGAAAAATAGCTGCGATAAACTAATTCAACTTATTTTAAGTTACAGTCAAAACATTTGCCTTTCTTCTCGTCATAACCTTTGATTGATTCCAATCCCCTGACATTCGTCATGATCGTTCCATCAAGCACGGCCTCGTTCATGTCCGCTCCTGTGATGTCAGCTCCGGTTAAATCGGCCTTGCTGAAATCAGCTCTAAACAAATTCGTGTTTCGCAGATTAGCATTGGTGAAATCGGCAAATTTAAAGTTTGACCTGTTGATATCCGCACCTTCGAAGTTCGAGTTGGAAAAGTTGCCACCGACTGCATCGAATCGCATCGCACCCATTGGCTGATTACCTATATCCAAACCGAATCTGCCTTTTTCGATCTTTGCATTGCTCATGTCGACATTCCCAAGCGTACCTATCATTCTGGCATTGGTCAGGTTGGCCCCCTTAAAGTTGGTCTTGTCAAAGATAGCCTGAAAAATTGTCGCATCCGTTAGATTGGCTCCACTCAAATTGGTGTTTTCCAGTCGCGCCAGATTTAAGTAGGCGCCCTGCAGGTTCGTGCCACTTAGGTCGGACCCGCGCAGATAGGCTCCGAAGAAACTTGTATTCACCATTTTGCAGTTACGAAGATCCATATTGTCCAGCTCTAAATAGCCAAGATCCTTATTCGACAAGTCGCAATTGTTGCTTTTAATGATTGCCAATGCCTGATCCTGAGTGATTTTTTCTCGTTGCGGTTCGGCGTTTTTTTCATAAAAAGCCTGAGCTTTAAGAATGGTGGACTGAGGGTCCTTCAAAAAAACTGCCTTAGAATCCTCACTTCCAAAACAGTAGACCTTCCCGTTGAATTCACTGTTGATTGAACAGTCCGTACTTACCAAGGATTTGTTAGCTAAAGAAACCGCGCAGTTCTTGCCAAATTCTGCGCCAAAAGCAAAATTACTGACCAAAACTAAAGCCGTTACCGCAAATAAAATTATGTTTTTCATTCAGTTGTCCTCGGAGATGTTTATTTATTATGTAAGCAGGTTTATTGTTAATGATAACGTGCATGATTTCATATGCAACTATTCTAAATCCTCCATAAGACATCAGCTTATCTGATTAGTTACAAAATTATTATTATTTTCTAATCCAAGGTTAAAAATTAAGTATTTTTCGATTTATTTGTTCAACCATGCCCCAATTTTAAGCAACAGCCTTTGATAACGCTGCCCATTGAGAATGGTAAGCAGTTTTAAATAGGCATAGTGGTTACACGGGGTGATCAGAAAAAGATCGAGCCAGTTTAGTTCATCGATCAGGCCCTTTGTGTTTTTTAAGGTACTAAAAGCTGAAACGATCTGGTTTTTGGCCAAACGCATCTGGTAGACAGCTGCGGTATGATTAACTTTCAATAAGATTTCCTGATTCATTTCAATACTGCTCATTGCATCTTGAACTAAGTCCTTGGGGGACGGGTTTTTCCCAATGTGCTTGGGTCGAAATGTTTGCGATTTGATCGTTGGTAGCGGACGCAGATAATCATAGCCCCTTTGTGCCTTGCTCATATTCTCAATTATTAGTGGGATTGTTTCCTGAAGTGCGAGTGCCAGCTCGAAAAGGTGACTTTTTTTCCCCCCCTTGAGCTCTAGCTCTACTTCCTGTATCGGACTTACCTGTTCCCAAACGCGCGTATTGCAGATCTTAAGGTCGCCATTATCAAAAGAAACTTCAAGTTCAGTTTTATCGGGAAACTTAAGATTCCAATCTGTTCGCATCACATCGACTACAAAGATGGGTTTAAGAGCCTCACGTAACGATTTGTCGGAAAAGATATTTAAAAGGTGTGGGTCCGTTATCTTATTAAAGTCGGGTTCGTTTTTAGTAAGCAAATCCTCCCACTCCAATCGCTGGTGGAGTCCTCCAATCGAATGGCCTGAACTTTTTATGGCCTGAAACCAGCCACCACTCATGCTTCTTACGCGAAGATTTAATCCAGCATCCAATAATGCAAAATCAGGCGTGTCGTAATAAATGCTTATAAGTTTTCGGGAGATCGGTTCCCCAACCAGATGCCGTTTAATTGCTGGATGATCTTTTAATCGTTGTTCATCATGAGCTGAAATACGTAACTTGAGTTCAATTTCGTTTGGCATTGAATGCTCATTTTACTTCGCGCGATGCGCTAACTAACCAATGCAATAACATGGACCATTGCTGCACGTCTTTCGAGGCTCTGGATGGGCTAAGGTCAAAAATGCTGGCACCTTGCTCTGCAGCCTGAACATAAATCTGGGCGTCCCTTAGATGCCCCATGACTGGAAATCCGCTTTCTTCAAGATAGGATTGTAATTTCGAGGCAGCTTTTGTCCTGCTGTCTATACGCATGCCAATCATCGCGACGAAAGTTCGTTCCTTTCTAACAGCTTTCTCATCGCTCAGTATCTTCAGAAAGTCTTCAGTTGCACCAATGTCAAAAGTTGATGACTGCATGGGTACGATGACCCAGTCTGCTTTCTTAACTGCCTCACTCAGTTTCTCACCATGAATTCCAGCAGGAGAGTCTATAATCGTCCAGTCCGCGCTCAGACTGTTTGAATGCTTTCCCCTTCCATCGAGCCCGTGGATAATTGGCAGGTTGTCAGGTCTTCTTTCAAGCCAGTTTAAAGATGATTTCTGCCTGTCCATGTCAGACAGCACGACATGCTGCCCACGTTTGGCGAAGTACCCCGATAAATTCGTTGCTAGTGTTGTTTTACCACTTCCCCCTTTGGGATTGGCTATAAGAATACTATTCATTTTATTCCCTAATCTATTATCATAAATAGTTATAGCTAAGACTTGACTGAACGAAAGCCTGCCAAATAACACGACAAATATAATCTACGCTCATTTAGCTAATAATGTCTACCCTAAAATTCTAATCGAGTGATTAAAATCCGAAGGGATATATTCCGATGGATTAATTTGCAAGGTGTTTAATAACGAGAGCGTAAAAATTTAGAATGGATTCTTGAAGATATGAAAGGGATTGGGAGAAAATAAGGCCTCAAATAATTTTAATAAGACCTTAAACTAAATCTGGGGTGAGAACCGCTTTAATGATAGCCTGCTCCACCTCCGAGCGATGTCTGGTCGTAATCCACCAAATGGCGCCTTTTTTGATACACCAGTAATGGGGTTTGCCTGTGATGGCAATTGCAGCGGCAACACCAAGAGCAGGTTGGTGACCAACAATAAGCACAGCGTCTTTAGCTGAAGTCCATCCGGCAGCGTGAAGAATTTCCTGGGCTGAGGAACCCGGTGAGAGGCTTTCCAGGGTTTTATAGGGAAGTTCGAGTGGTTTTGCGGTCTGTTGTGCCCGAACGGCAGGGCTAACTAATATTCTGGTGTTCTCAGGTAAATGATGATTGAGCCACTTTGCCATTTTTTTTGCCTGCTCTTGTCCTTTATCCGTAAGTTCTCGAGCGTGATCTGGATAAGAGTCTTCAGCTTCGGCATGCCGCCACAATATAAGATCCATATTTATAAATTTGTTAATTAGAATGATATGAATGTTAAAGTTAATTAGGATATTGTAATAGAAGTTTTTTAAAATTGATCGTTAAAAACAGCAAAGAGTTTTCAATGAATATTCGTATTTTCATTTCATGTTTTGAAGAGCAAAGATTAAATCGCATAGCTACATCCCATTTTTTTTCCAAGTTTTTAAAGTTTGGTTCCATTGAGAAAATTCAAGGAAATTTAGAGGTCGAGATTTGTAAACTTCTTAAAGTGAAGAGGCAGCTTGACTGGCCGTTAGCCGCCATTTCAAGGCTTGGCGAATGCGGCACAGTCGACGAATATTATTGGTTTAAGATCAACCCCGTCAATTTGGTGCTGCAGAGGGACTGTTTCTCGCTTGGCAACTTAATATCATTGAGTCCAGATGAGGCCCGAAGTATTGTCGAAACACTCAATCATCACTTTAACGAAGATGGACTTTATTTTGATACGAGCAGCGGCAATCAATTTTTTTATTTATTTACCAAGAACCGGCCCGATATTCTTACTTCACCCCCTCAAGGTTTGTTGGGGAAGAATACTACTCCGCATTTGCCATCGGGTTCCGAAAGTGTGAAGTGGCATGGATTTATGAACGAAATGCAAATGTTGCTGCACAATCATCAAATAAATGAAACTCGAGAACGACTTGGTCAGCCTATCGTAAATAGTTTGTGGCTGTATGGTGGCGGGGGCATGCCAGAACTAGGTAAGCTCGAAAACCAATTCTTGTATGGGGATTCCTTTTTTTCCAGGGGTATTTCAAGGCTCTCTCCAGGGGAAGTCTTGCCTGTTCCTTCGAGTTTTTCAGAATTAATGAGACTAAATAAAGATGAAGCTGTCTTTCTGTATGAAGACGATGTTCCCGACCTGGACACCCAATTGTTCTCTGAAATCTGGGTAGCTATGAAAAGGTTTAAAATAAAAAAAATAGATTTGACTATTTTCAATGGAGTTGACCTTTTAAATTTGAGCATCAGATCAACCGATTTGTTTAAGTTCTGGAAGAAGAAGCAATCTTTAGATAGTTTGACTGGATTGACGCTTCATGGTTAGGATCGTTGAAAGAAAGTACGATATATCATCGTTGGAAAGACTCGAAGCAAAGGGTTTTGCAAAGCCTTTGGCAAGAGTCTTGGCCTCAAGAGGGATTTCAAATGAAATCGAACTTGAAACCAGTGTCTCAGAACTTGTTCCTCCAGAAGCATTACTCAACTGCCTTAAAATGGCTGGATATCTCGCAGATGCGATCGAGTTGGGAAAATCATTACTCGTCATTGGTGATTACGATTGTGATGGAGCCACGGCCACGGCCGTCGCAGTGCGTGGACTTCGGTCGCTCGGGGCAAAAGTAGACTTTCTGGTTCCTAACCGTTTTGAATATGGATACGGTCTCACCACTGAAATAGTTGAAATTGCCGGAATGAAAAATCCGGATGTGATCATTACGGTTGATAATGGCATATCAAGTATAGATGGGGTGGCTAAGGCAAATGAATTAGGTATCCAGGTCATGATTACAGACCATCATCTGCCTGGAGAAGAAGTCCCGGATGCTTTATGCATAGTCAATCCGAATCAGCAGGGATGTCTATTCCCGAGCAAAAATTTAGCAGGTGTCGGTGTGGTTTTTTATGTGCTATTGGCACTTCGTGCAGAAAAAAGAAAGCGTGGGATGTTCATCCATTCAAAAGAACCGAATCTTTCAGAACTTCTCGATCTGGTGGCCTTGGGAACGATTGCTGATTTGGTCAGGTTGGATAAAAACAATCGAATTCTTGTCGAAAATGGCTTAAGACGAATTCGATCTGCTCGATGTTGTCCAGGTATTCTTGCGCTTATGCGTTTGTCAGGGAGGGATTTCAAAAGAGCGACTGCGCAAGATCTGGGTTTTAGCGTTGGACCAAGATTAAACGCTGCAGGTCGTTTGGATGATATGTCCTTGGGCATATCATGCCTCATCAGTGATAGTGAAACGGAGGTGATGCTGATGGCCAGGAAGCTTCATGAACTGAATTTCGAGCGCCGTGTTATAGAGGCTGATATGCAATATTGCGCAAACGTAACACTTGATAATCTTGATTTAAGTAACCGATACACAATTTCTATTTTTAATGAAGACTGGCATCAGGGCGTGATTGGTATACTGGCTTCAAGGATGAAGGAACTTTATCACCGTCCAGTTATAGCATTTGCCCGATCCGGCACAGGTGAATTAAAGGGGTCAGGACGATCGATAAATGGCTTGCATCTCAGGGATGCGCTTGATCTGGTTGAAAAGCGTCATCGCGGAACGATACTTCGTTTTGGAGGACACGCGATGGCTGCCGGGCTGAGTATTCTGGAAAACAGGCTTGAGGAATTTAATACAGCGTTTGAAGCTATCGTTTCTGAGCTTGTTTCACAAGAGGATTTAGAGCAAATTATTGAGGTGGATGGAATGTTGAACCTTGAAGATTTGAGTTGGGATACTGCCTTGACTTTTGAAAGTCTGGTCTGGGGGCAAGGATTCCCTCAACCGCAGTTTTATGATGGATTCAATGTGATAAATCAGAAAGTGGTAGGGGACAAACATTTGAAATTGACCCTGGATAAGAAAGGTCAGGCCATCGATGCAATATTATTCAATCAAACAGATAAGTTGCCTTCTAAGATAAAGGCTGTATATCATTTGCAGACCAATCAATTTAATGGCGCCAAAGCAATTCAACTGAATATCAGGCATGTGGAACCAGCATAAATGGCCACAAAAAGTGAGTATGACTCACAAGTGCGTACCTGTTAGAAATTCATGCATCCTGTTTTACTAATCTTCGCTGAAAACTCCAGGGATTATGTCCCGAGACGATCAAATTTTTCTTCGTGTCATAAAGCCCAGTAAACCGATTCCCGACAGCAGCATGCCATAAGTGCTTGGTTCAGGTACTGCAGAAGTGATATTAAGTACGCCTGAATAACTTCCGGAAATCGCAGTCGGAAGGACACTGCCGCTAATCTGTAATGTATACGTCCCAGCACCCAGGTCGACCGGTGACAAAACCAGTTCAGTAGCGGTTGCGGATGGTATTCCTGGAACCGGGGCTGTAATTACCGTAGCATTCTCTATAGTTGTGCTAGTTGTGTTGCTGAAAAGAAATGAGGATAAATTGTTTAATCCGATAACATTACCAAGGTCAATTGACGTCGTGACTGAATCTAACGAACCAGGCATGATCGTAAATGTATAAAGGTCATTGAACAGCGTTCCAGCAGAATTGATCGTATTGCCATAAGTTAGGGTTGCTGGAAGGGAAATTGAACCCAGATTGCCTGGGGTTACAGGTCCGGTTGGATTCGCAGACGCATTAAAGCTGGCTAATCCAAATGCGAGTAGAGCAAATAACAGGTTTTTCATCTATGTAAACTTTCAGGAAACTTATGTGATTGGGTAAGATTTTAATTTTTAATTATGACAATCTACTTAAATTCGACCTTAGAAATATAGACCGAATCGAATTGTTTAATGAATTATTTAAGAAAACTTTTTCCGGGGAATCGTAGATCGCTTCAGAATTATGCAAGTCTTGATATTCCTTGATTGACCATCATTCTTTTGAAAGAGTAAAATTCGCGGTTATTATTTAGGGTGTGTTAAGTATATATGCGTCGAAAATTGGTTGTGGCAAATTGGAAGATGCATGGAACTATTTCTCAAAACAAAGTCCTTTTTGATGAGTTCAAGAAAAGGTTGAATTCGATAAATAACGTCGATTTTGTTGTATGTGTCCCTTTCCCTTATTTGTATCAGGCCCAGCAGGAGTTGTCGGGAACCAATATCGCTTGGGGCGCTCAAAACGTTGCAAAACATGCCGTCGGCGCTTACACGGGTGAAGTGAGTGCTATAATGCTTTGCGATTTTGGCTCGAGATATGTGATGATGGGGCATTCTGAACGAAGTCTGGCCTATTGTGAAACCGAAGATAATATTGCTGAAAAGTTTGTTATCGCCAAAGAATCGGGCTTGACACCGATACTGTGCGTGGGTGAAACATTTCAGGAACGAGAGGCTGGCGTCATGGAGCATGTGATCGCATCTCAGATTGATGCCGTGTTGTCGTATGCCGGAGCCTCTGTCTTTGCTGATTCGGTCATATCCTATGAGCCCATTTGGGCTATAGGCACCGGGTTCAGTGCTACTCCGGATCAGGCGCAATCAATGCATGAGTTTATTCGTGGTAAAATTGCGAAGCTTGATCAAGAGGCCTCCGAGACCTTAAGAATTATTTATGGGGGTAGCGTAAATCCTACAAATGCGGCACAATTGATAGGTATGCGGGATATCGATGGCGGACTTGTGGGCAGATGTTCACTTGACGCTGGTAATTTTGAAAAAATATGTCAGGCTGCCTCGGTTTTAGTGGCTTGAGTTTTAGACTTAAAGTTTGGATTATGGAAAATTTTGTAACAATTATTCATGTTTTGGCAGCCGCTGGGGTTATTGGCCTGGTGCTCTTGCAACATGGCAAGGGTGCAGATATGGGCGCAGCTTTTGGTAGCGGTGCCTCTGGGAGTTTGTTCGGCGTAAGTGGGTCATCAAATTTTTTGAGTCGCGCTACAGCAATCTGTGTGGCGATATTCTTTACTACAAGTTTGACATTGGCTTATCTCTCTAGTCATCGTTCAGATCATTCAAGTGTTGTGAAGTCTTTGGTTTCGACCGAAAAGAGCGATACAAAAAATACTGTGAATCCAGTAGTGCCTCCTTCGGCAAAAGATATACCAAAATAAATAATTTTAAATATGGGTAAACCCATAAGAATGCCGTCGTGGTGGAATTGGTAGACACGCTATCTTGAGGGGGTAGTGACGAAAGTCGTATGAGTTCGAGTCTCATCGACGGCACCATAAATAAATTTGGCGATTAGCCAAATAAACTTGGATAAAATTGTGCTGGAAAATTATTTTCCTATATTGTTGTTCATCATTGTCGGATTAGCTGTCGGCGTCGTACCCATTTTATTGGGCAAGCTGGTTTCTCCCAATCGCCCGGATTCAGAAAAGAACTCTCCCTACGAATGCGGATTCGAAGCATTTGAAGACGCGCGCATGAAGTTCGATGTGCGTTATTATCTGGTTGCCATTTTATTCATACTTTTCGATCTCGAGATTGCATTTCTTTTTCCTTGGGCTGTGGTTATAAGGGATATCGGAATGTTCGGTTTTATTGCCATGATGGTTTTTCTTGGAATTCTGGTGGTGGGTTTCGTCTACGAGTGGATGAAAGGTGCGCTGGAATGGGAGTAGTCTTATGAGTATCGAAGGTGTGCTTGAAAAAGGTTTTGTAACAACCACGCTTGACACGGTGATTAACTATACTCGTACCGGATCCTTGTGGCCAATGACGTTTGGCCTTGCCTGTTGTGCTGTCGAGATGATGCATGCTGGTGCGGCCAGATATGACCTTGATAGGTTTGGTGTGGTTTTTCGACCAAGTCCGCGTCAGTCGGATGTGATGATTGTTGCTGGTACCTTGGTGAACAAAATGGCGCCGGCCTTACGCAAAGTTTATGATCAGATGGCTGAGCCCCGATGGGTTATTTCCATGGGTTCCTGTGCAAACGGAGGTGGTTATTATCATTACTCCTATTCGGTTGTTAGAGGATGTGACCGTATTGTTCCAGTCGACGTTTACGTGCCAGGATGTCCCCCAACTGCTGAAGCGTTGCTATATGGGATTATCCAATTGCAAAATAAGATTAAACGTACAAATACAATCGCAAGGTGATTCGAAAATACAATGACGACGCGATTAGAAAAACTCTCTGAGACGCTCAAGCTGGCTTTGGGCGGTAAGCTTTCAATGCTGGATTCGCAATTGGGTGAGGTTGCTTTCGAATGCAGCGCCAAGGATTATTTAGAGGTTTGTCGGAGGCTGCGAGATCATGAGGATCTGAAATTTGAGCAGTTGATTGATCTTTGTGGAGTTGATTTTTCTGACTATTCCAATGGACTTTGGGAAGGAAAGCGATTCGCAATCGTATGTCATTTTCTCTCGGTAAGTCTGAATCATCGAATTCGGCTCAAGGTTTTTGCTGTTGATGATGATTTCCCTGTTCTTCCAACCCTGGTCGATATCTGGCCGGCAGCAAACTGGTTTGAACGCGAAGCGTTTGACCTATATGGGATCATGTTTGAAGGGCATCCGGATTTGCGCCGAATACTCACTGACTATGGCTTTATCGGGCATCCGTTCCGTAAAGACTTCCCAATGATCGGAAATGTTGAAATGCGCTATGATCCTGCTCAGCAGCGCGTGGTGTATCAGCCTGTTTCAATCGAATTAAGGAATAACGTACCGCGAATAATACGCCAAGAGGGCTTTCATAATGGCTGAAATTAGAAACTACACTATGAATTTTGGCCCTCAGCATCCAGCTGCCCACGGTGTGCTAAGGCTCGTGCTTGAGCTCGACGGTGAAGTCATACAACGTGCCGACCCTCATATTGGGCTTTTGCATCGTGCGACCGAAAAATTGGCGGAAAATAGAACGTATCTGCAATCAGTTCCTTATATGGACAGGCTGGATTACGTCTCGATGATGTCTAATGAACATGCCTATGTCATGGCAATCGAGAAATTGGCCGGTATTGATGTGCCGATCAGGGCGCAGTATATCCGAGTGATGTTTGATGAAATTACCCGTATCTTGAATCATTTGTTATGGATCGGTGCTCACGCGCTGGATGTAGGGGCAATGACCGTATTTTTGTATGCTTTCCGCGAGAGGGAAGACCTTTTTGACATCTATGAGGCAGTCTCCGGCGCAAGAATGCATGCGGCTTATTACCGTCCAGGAGGCGTTTACAGGGATCTGCCGAATCGCATGCCTCAATACGAAGCGAGCAAGATACACAATCAAAAAGACATTGGACGGATGAATGAAAATCGTCAAGGATCGCTGCTCGACTTCATTGAAGATTTCACGAATCGTTTTCCAGTTTATGTCGATGAATATGAGACTTTGCTCACTGACAATCGTATTTGGAAGCAGCGTACGGTCGGTATTGGTGTGGTAAGTCCAGAACGGGCACTTGCGCTTGGTATGACTGGCCCGATGTTGCGTGGTTCTGGATTTGCTTGGGATTTAAGAAAAAAACAACCCTACGAAGTTTATGATAAATTGGATTTCGATATCCCGGTTGGTGTCAATGGAGATTGTTATGATCGTTACCTTGTTAGAATCGAGGAGTTCAGGCAATCAAATCGGATCATAAAGCAGTGTGTGGATTGGTTGCGTAAGAATCCTGGCCCGGTCATTACCGACAATAATAAGTTTGCTCCTCCCGACCGGGAAGGTATGAAAACCAATATGGAAGATTTGATCCATCATTTCAAATTGTTTACTGAAGGCTTCCACGTGCCTGCTGGAGAGGCTTATGCAGCAGTCGAGCACCCTAAAGGGGAGTTTGGCATTTATATGGTTTCTGATGGAGCCAATAAACCTTACAGACTGAAGATACGAGCGCCCGGTTTTCCTCATCTTGCTGCTTTGGATGAGATGACGAAGGGTCATATGATCGCGGACCTTGTGGCTATCATAGGTACGCAAGATATCGTTTTTGGTGAGATTGATAGGTAGGTTATGTTAAGTCAGGTTTCCAAAGAAAAGATTGATTACGAGCTTACAAAATACCCTGTGGAACATCGTCAAGCGGCTGTCATGTCTGCATTAAGAATTGTTCAGATGGAAAAAGGTTGGCTTTCTAAGGAGAGCATCAGTGAAGTAGCCTCGTATTTAGGTATACCTGAGATTGCAGCCCTTGAGGTGGCCACATTCTATAATATGTATGACCTTCAGCCCGTGGGCAAATATAAAATTACGGTGTGTACCAATATTTCCTGCATGCTAAGGGATTCTGACGTAATAGTTGAGCATTTGCAAAAGAAGCTGGGGATCGGTTTCAATGAGATTACCGAGGACGGTAGATTTTGCCTTAAGGAAGGCGAGTGCATGGGAACGTGCCAGGGCGCACCGCTACTGCATATCAATAATACAAAAATGCATGAGTTTCTTACGGTCGAAAAAGTGGACGATATACTCAAGGAGCTGGAGTAATGTCATCTTCAATTCTTTCACCTCATCCAGGCGAGACCCTGGTTACGCTTCGCACGATTGCCTATCCCTCGCCGGCTAATATAGAAACCTATAAGAGCATTGGAGGATATGAGCAATTAAGGCGAATAGTCACTGATAAGGTAAAAGCAACCGACATTATTAGTCAGGTTAAACTTTCAGGATTACGTGGGCGCGGGGGAGCGGGCTTCCCAACAGGTCTAAAGTGGAGTTTTATGCCTCGATATTACGACGGCATAAAATATTTGGTTTGCAACACTGATGAGGGTGAGCCAGGTACGTTCAAGGACAGAGATATCATTCGCTACAATCCGCATCAGTTGATAGAAGGCATGGCAATAGCCGCTTACACCCTTGGCGCAAGGGTCGGATACAACTACATTCATGGGGAGATTTGGCATGAATATGAGATATTCGAGGCGGCATTGGCTGAGGCAAGAAATGCAGGCTTTCTGGGAGAAAACCTATTTGGTACTAGTTTTTGTTTTGATCTATTTGCTGTTCATGGCTACGGTGCCTACATATGTGGCGAGGAAACTGCTCTGATTGAATCCATCGAAGGAAAAAAAGGTCAGCCAAGGTTCAAACCACCTTTCCCTGCAAGTTATGGAGTTTTTGGCAAGCCTACTAATGTAAACAATACGGAATCGTATGCCTCCATTCCTTGGATTTTGCAATATGGCGGCCAGGCTTTCCAGGATTTGGGTGTTCCCAATTCGGGAGGTACGAAATTATTTTCGGTTTCCGGGCATGTCGAGAAACCAGGCAATTATGAAGTGAAGATGGGGACGCCATTTATAGAATTGTTAGATATGGCGGGTGGGGTGTGGAAGGGTCATCAACTTAAAGCGGTCATTCCTGGAGGTCCCTCAACGGCTGTAATGCCTGCTTCTTCCATCTTAGGTGCTACGATGGATTATGATGGCTTATCAAAAGCGGGGTCGAGTCTTGGTGCTGGATCCATGATTGTCATGGATGAGACAACATGCATGGTAAAGACGCTCAAGCGCTTATCCTATTTCTTTTATGAAGAATCCTGTGGGCAGTGCACACCATGCCGTGAAGGGACAGGATGGCTATACCGGGTAATTAATAGAATAGTAGAAGGGAAAGGGAAAATGGAGGATTTGGCTCTCCTTACTGATGTAAGCAGTAATATTTCCGGTCGTACTATTTGTGCCTTGGGAGACGCCGCAGCTACGCCAGTATTAAGCTTCATTAAACATTTTCGACCTGAGTTTGAGTACTACATCCAGCATGGTAAATCCATGGTGACGGGCAAATAATATATGCTAAATATCGAAATTGACGGAAAACAAGTCGAAGTTGATCACGGAACAACGATCATTGATGCAGCTGATAAGCTGGGTATAGAAATCCCAAGGTTTTGTTATCATAAAAAACTTTCAGTAGCCGCGAATTGCAGAATGTGTCTCGTTCAAGTCGAGAAGTTTGCGAAGCCGCTTCCAGCCTGTGCAACACCAGTTGCAGATGGCATGAAGATTTTTACACGATCCAAGTCGGCTGTAGAGGCACAAAAAAGCGTGATGGAGTTTTTGTTGATCAATCATCCGCTAGATTGTCCGATTTGTGACCAGGGTGGCGAATGTGACCTACAGGATATTGCCGTTGCCTATGGGGCAAGTGGTTCACGTTACACGGAAGAAAAAAGAGTCGTACTAAATAAGAACATTGGACCCTTGGTGTCAACGGACATGACACGATGCATCCAGTGTACTCGGTGTGTTCGGTTTTTGAAGGAAGTTGGCGGCATGATGGAGCTTGGTCTCGTCGGCAGGGGTGAGCATGCAGAAATAACCGCCTATGTTGATAAGTCGGTTGAATCAGAACTTTCAGGAAATATTATTGATTTATGTCCCGTTGGAGCATTAACAAGCAAACCTTTTCGTTATTCTGCCCGAAGCTGGGAGTTGACCAGAAGACCTACGATTGCAGCTCATGACGCTCTCGGCTCGCATATCGAGGTGCATGTCAAAGATAACAAGGTCATGCGAGTCTTGCCCAGAGAAAAAGAAAGCATTAATGAATGTTGGATATCAGACAGGGACAGATTCTCCTACGAGGGGTTGAACAGTTCGGATCGATTGACCGTTCCGATGATCCGGCACGGTGATGAGTGGCATGAGGCGGATTGGAAAACTGCGATTGAATATGCTGCCGGGCAACTAAAGGACATCACAGAAAAGTTTGGTGGGGACACTTTAGGCATGCTGGTCTCACCTAACAGCACCATGGAAGAAGGGTATTTAGCTAAAAAAATAGCCAGAGCGTTGGGATGTGGCAACATCGATCATCGATTGCGTCGAAGTGACTTCAGGCTCGATGGGCATTTTCAAGGCACACCTTGGATGGGATGCAATATTTCGGATTTGCAGACTCTGGATCGGGTCCTTGTTATCGGAAGTAATCTTCGAAATGAACATCCCTTATTGACGAACCGACTCAGAAAAATGGTGTTAAGCGGAGGTGAGCTGAACCTTGTCAATCCTGTTGACGAAGATCCTCTGATGAGAGTCGCTAACAAGGCAATATGCACGCCAAATGATATGGTCAATGTGATGTCGCAGATACTTAAAGCGATGTCAGGTCTGCAACGTCTATCCCTTTGTTTGCCCAAATCATTAAGTGAGCTTCTGGAGGGGGTAAGGGTTAGGGAGAATGCTCAGAACATGGCTGAAAGCCTTGCTGGATTAGGTAAGAGCTATGACCTGATTAGCCCTAGGTCAGCAGTTTTTCTAGGGAACATCGCTCAGCACCACCCTCGCTATGCAGAAATCTATAGTTTAGCCGAAGCCATTGCCTCATTGAGTGGTGCAACTTTTGGTGTGTTGTCTGAGGCAACAAACCGAGTAGGTCTTGATCTTGCAAAGGTATTGCCTAGCAAACATGCTTTAAACGCCAAATCGATGTTGGAAAACCCAAGAAAAGCCTATGTGCTAATAAATATCGAACCTGAATTGGATTGTGGAAATCCGAATCAGGCTAATAAAGCGATGGCAGCGGCGGATTTTGTTGTTGCGTTAACAGCTTTCAAGTCCGAATCCTTGCGCAATGCAAACGTACTTCTGCCAATCGCGCCTTTTACCGAAACATCCGGAACCTATACCAGTATGGAAGGACGAGTTCAGAGTTTCTCTGCTGTCGTCAAGCCGTTGGGAGAATGTCGGCCTGCATGGAAGGTCTTGCGAGTTCTGGCCAATACACTGGGTCTTAAAGATTTCGAATATGAAAATTCGGAAGAAATTAAAAAGGAGATCTTTGGCGGTGAAAAACCCTCAAAAGTGATTTGGAATCAACTTAATAATAATTTAAGTACGCTCGTTGAAGTCAAAGCAAAGCTTACAAAAGATTCATTGCAGCGTGTAGGTGAAGTGCCGCAATATTGTTCTGATGCCATAGTCAGACGTTCTCCACCCTTACAGAAGAACAAGAAGAACTCGAGTGTTTTTGCAGCGATGAATGCCGCTCAGCTCGCCCAGTTGGATATTCAAGAGGGTGATCAGGTTTTGGTGAAGCAAGGTGACGGAAGTGCAACCCTTCAAGTAAAGATAGATAACTGCTTACCATCGGGTGTGGTAAGGATTGCTTCGGCCAGCCCTTACACGATGTCATTAGGCGAGCTGCTGGGAGATTTGGAGGTCAGTAAGCTATGATGAATCTCTTTCAGCCGCTTCTGGATCTTTTTGCCCATATTTTTGGTTCATGGTGGCCGGCTGTTTCGGTTACCCTTTGGACGCTAGTCAAGATCGTAGCCATTGTGCTTCCATTGATGGGAGCAGTTGCTTATCTTACGCTAGCAGAAAGAAAAGTCATTGGTTATATGCAGGTTAGGATTGGACCTAACCGGGTAGGGTATTATGGTTTGCTGCAACCAATTGCTGATGGCTTAAAACTGTTGATGAAAGAAATCATCATTCCAAGTTCGGCGAACAAGGGGCTCTTTCTTATCGGACCGGTTCTGGCTATTGCGCCTGCATTTGCAGCCTGGGCAGTGGTTCCGTTCAATTTGAACCTGGTTTTGGCTGATATTGATGCGGGTTTACTTTATATTCTGGCCATGACCTCTGTCGGAGTCTATGGGGTCATCATAGCCGGATGGGCCTCGAACTCTAAATATGCATTCCTTGGCTCGCTTCGTTCCGCGGCTCAGATCGTGTCTTATGAAATCGCCATGGGGTTTGCCCTTGTAGGCGTGCTGATGTGTGCAAATAGCCTGAATCTTGGCAAGATAGTCTTGGCTCAATCAGGTGGTTTCTGGCATTGGTATTTTCTTCCGTTGTTTCCACTTTTTGTGGTTTATTTCATTAGTGCTGTTGCAGAAACAAACCGGGCACCTTTCGATGTGGCTGAAGGCGAATCTGAAATTGTTGCAGGATTCCATGTGGAATACTCGGGTATGGCATTTGCGGTGTTCTTTCTAGCAGAGTATGCAAATATGTGGTTGGTGGCGACGCTTGCAGCCGTCATGTTCCTTGGTGGATGGCTCTCCCCGGTGCCATTCTTGCCGGATGGATTCCTTTGGTTGCTGGCCAAGGTTGCATTCCTGCTTTTCTTGTTTTTATGGTTCAGGGCAACGTTTCCTAGATACCGATATGACCAAATCATGCGGCTTGGTTGGAAAGTATTCATACCTATAACCTTGGTT
>CAIPBJ010000056.1 GCA_903863255.1 uncultured Methylophilaceae bacterium | reverse complement strand
TTTTATTTCCATGTGATTATTTGGTTTTTATACTTTTGTTGGTATTGGATTTAGACAATTGTTCTATCACCTTTGAGCTCAATCGAGCATTATGGGCTCTCATTTTCTGAAACGCAATTACAGCGTCCGAACTTAAAATAGCGTCCACAATGCATTGATGTTCAGCATGGGATGTTTGCAACCTTTTTTCAGTCTTGCTTTGGGCCTGCCTAAAGCCTGATAGTCGACCTCTTAAATTGCCAACTGTTTCTGCAATAAGTTTATTATGGGTACCAGCAGAAATCAGATTATGAAACTCGTGATTGAGTTCTAAGTAACGTGCATCATCTCCTTTGCTAACTGCAATCGCTGTCAATTCGTGTACACGTTCCAGTTGTTTTTTTTCTAGCAGTGACATTCGGTGAGCTGCAATTTGTGCACACAAAGCCTCTAATTCACATTCTGCTTCTAACATATCTGACAATTCCTCGAGACCGATCTGTGCAACTAAAACGCCCTTTCTTGGCTCCATTTGCACAAGACCCTTTGAAGCAAGATCTCGTAAAACTTCACGAATGGGAGTTCTAGAAACTTTGAATCTGGTTGCCAAGGGAATTTCTTCTAACTTGGCACCGGGCTTTAATACTCCACTGACAATTTCATTGGCTAAAATATTAAAGATGGATACTGAAATGGTCGTCATATGCCGTACAAAGGAATTTGGCCTGAAAGCTGAAGTTTAAAATTATTTACCAAAATATTGGTTTGAATTTGATAAGCCGCAGGAGAACGTCCTGACATGTGGGGTGTAAGAAGTGTGTTTTGACATGCCAATAATTTTGGATTGATTATTGGCTCACCCTCATATACATCTAACGCGGCACCTGCAATCCAGTCTAATTCAAGCGCTTGAATCAGCGCGTCTGTATCCACCACCGAACCACGCGCAATATTGATTAAATAACCATTTGGACCCAATGCATGCAAAACTTGAGCGTTGGCCGCATGAAAAGTTGATTTGCCACCAGGACAAGCTAAAACCAAGTAATCACAACTTTGAGCTAGCTCTATTAAAGAAGAACAGTATTGCCAACCAACCTCCTTTTGTTTAGGCGTATGGTAAAAAATTTGCATCCCAAAGGCCTCAGCTCGCTTTGCAATCTTAGATCCAATGCGACCCAAACCCATTAAACCAATTCGACTCAAATTCAAAGTGGGACGCTGATCCCTTATATCGGCCCACCTTCCCTTTTTTACCATAGGATCAATATGGTGAAAGGCTCTTGCCAAGCAAAGCATCATACCGATGGCATGGTCAGCAACGGTATCATCGTTAGCGCCTGGACAGTAAGTGACCCTTACCCCCCTTTTACGCGCACAATCAACATCTATATTTTCATAACCTACGCCATAAGCGCTAACAATCTGTAATACGTGCATCAACTCAAATTCAGCG
This sequence comes from uncultured Methylophilaceae bacterium, assembly GCA_903863255.1. Taxonomy (GTDB): domain Bacteria; phylum Pseudomonadota; class Gammaproteobacteria; order Burkholderiales; family Methylophilaceae; genus CAIPBJ01. The sequence continues at coordinate 3,398 of CAIPBJ010000056.1, read as the reverse complement.
GCACACAAACCTCTTGTTCCATTGGTAACGACTGCTCGAACTTTTGCGAGATTGGTTTCTTTAAAAAGAGCTTGTTGCTTTGTCTGGTCAGGCTCATAGACTAGATCGTACTCACTGCTGAGTGCATCCAAAGTAATTTCTGGAAGTGGAATTAAAGCCAGTATGGTACTCTTCATAAATGATCCAATACATATTTAGGATTTCACTGGGATCACATCCTTTACAGCCCCCTTCCAACCACTTTCTGTGATATCGAAAACGATCTTTTCAGGCGTCCTGTACTTGACTTCATAATATACATTAGGGCCTGTCTCCTTTCGACCTGTAAGGTAAGTACCGCCAGCAGCCTTTATCTTCTCCTCGGCTTTTTCCAAATCATCCACCCACATGCCAAAGTGAATCACCCCGTTGTAACCTTTTGGAAAACCGCCCGGTACGGGCTCATCTTTAAAATCTAAAAGAGCAACATTCATTACGCCATCGGTCATGTAAACCCCGCGTTGAGCGTTTCCTGCTTTAGTCATGCCGAATGCTTGTTCAAAAAACCGAGCGGCTGCCTCTGGATCGCTAACCGAAAGTGCAATATGTCTAAGTTTTGCCATCACAAAGCTCCTCTGTTTAAAAATAATACGCTTAAATAACCACCAAGTTTTGACTGATTTTACAAAATAGGATTGACTTGATGTTTAATTGATATTAAATTAGATATACATAAATGTCAATATGAATACAAAATTGACTTTTTAAATACACCAAACATATTGTTTAGCAGGAGTTTTTATGCAGTGGTTCGGACTGGCAACTTACGAAAAGAATCACAAACGTCAAACCGCTTGGGTCGACAACGGAAATCTCTATGACTTGATTGATATCAACGAAATCACAAAACTTGGAATCCAAAGCCCCTTGCTCCATTCGATTGAAGAAACGATTTCAGTTTGGTCTCAGCTTCAACTCGAGCCCCTCTCAGTGAAAATTAAAAAAGTCATTGAAAGTGGTGAAGTCAAGCCCTTGGCACCAGGTAGCTACACATTGTGTTGCCCATATCAACCTGGCCGAATTTTTGCTGCAGCCTCAAACTATTATGAGCACGCGCAAGAAATGGGTACGAAATTAATAGAGCGAAGTGAAAGTTCCCCATTTGTCTTCATGAAAGCTGAAACCTGCATCACTCCCTCTGGCTCGCCTGTTATCAAGCCCAGCTCTGTTCAAAAACTAGACTGGGAAGTCGAGCTTGGTGTGGTCATCGGCGTTGGAGGTAGGCACATTAGCGTTGAAAAAGCATCTGAACATGTTGCCGGTTATGTGGTGTTCAATGACATTTCTTCAAGGGATTTGACACGAAGAAACGACTACCCTTTCTCACATGACTGGTTTAGGGGAAAGAGTTTTGAAACTTTTGGCCCTATGGGCCCTTGGTTGGTTCCAAGAGACTGCTTGGGCAACCCTAACAACTTTAGACTTTTCCTTGATGTCAACGGCGTCAGAATGCAAGACGGCAATACAAAAGATATGATTTTCGACACAGCAGAACAAATCGCTTACCTCTCAAGAATGACCACCCTCAAACCCGGCGATTTGATCGCAACAGGAACGCCAACTGGGGTTGGAATGGGAAGAAATATCTTCCTTCACCCCGGTGACATTATGAAGGCAAGTATTGAAGGCATTGGCTATATAGAGAACCAAGTAGAGGCTGAAATTGAACACTGAAAACCCAAAAATCCGCCCACGAAAATTAGGGCATTTGGTCTTGGCTGTAAGAGACATACATAAGTCTGTGGATTTTTACACCAATATCTTAGGCCTTGAAGTGTCTGATTGGATCAGCGATCAAATGGTGTTTTTAAGATCAAGTGTGGACCATCACGATTTGGCACTTTCACAGATCCCTAAAGACTCTAAGAATATTGATGATTTACCCAATTACTCAAGACCTGGTTTAGAGCATTTTTCCTATTTGGTTGACAACCTGCAAGAAATGGAACGGGCGGTACAAATACTTAAAGATCATAACATTGAGATCGTTCGGGGAATTGGAAAACACGGCCCTGGACAGAACTGTTTTTTAGTCTTTAAAGACCCCGATGGCAACAATGTTGAAATCTATTGCGAGATGGAACAAATACCCCTGGAATCCAAACACACGGCTAAGACTTGGGACAGAAACATAGATTCCTTTGATCAATGGCGATTTGAAAAATTTGTTGTTCCTCCGCCGGCATTTATGATTAAAGAAAAGAGCGGCCAATAATCAACCCAATTCAAGGCTTAGAAGATGAAATATTATTTACCTGGAATTTTTTTTGGTTTAATTTATTCACTTATCTCAGTAGGATTTAATCCTCTGCATGCCCAAATTTGGCCGAATAAACCCGTAAGAATAATTGTGCCGTATGCCCCAGCGGGTAACACAGATGCCATAGCACGATTGGTGGCAGAACGACTTTCTGGCGTTTTCAGTCAATCCTTCGTAGTAGAGAATAAGCCTGGAGCGGGTGGTGCGACAGCTGCCGAATATGTTTCAAAATCTGCACCTGATGGATACACATTATTTTTAGCCGCCTTATCTCAATTTGGCCCAGTTCCAGTTACGCAGAAAGTCAATTATGACCCCATCAATGATTTTACGCCTATTGCAAATGTAGCGGCAAATGGCTTTGTAATTGCAGTCACCTCAAAATTGCCAGTCAATAACTTGACTGAATATGTCGCTTACGTAAGGGCTCGACCCAATAAATTAAACTACGGGACTGGCGGCACAGGAAGCATGACTCACTTGGCTCCACTTTTATTTTTGAAAAGAGCTGGCATAGAAATGGTCCATGTCCCTTATAAAGGCGGTGCCCCAGCTTTAGCAGACTTGCTTTCTGGACAAGTGGAAATGTATGCTGGCAGTCCCTCTGAATTGATCCCCCTTATGAGCAGTGGTCGATTCAAAACCTTGGCAATTACAAGTTTAAATCGCAATCCTCAAATGCCCAATGTTCCTCCAATTTCAGACTTTTACCCTGGATTCAAGGCTGAGACCTGGAATGGACTACTTGGACCTGCAAACATGAATATGGCCGTTGTTGAAAAACTATCATCTGAAATACAAAAGTTATTAAAAGATCAAGATTTTTTGATGAAACTGAGTAAATTTGGCCTAGAGCCTGTTCCGACCACTCCGGCTTCTTTCTCATCAGACCTCAAAAATGATCATTTATTGTGGAAAGACTTGATTAAATCCTCACAAGTTGTCATAGACTGAAGCATTATGTTTTTAGACACCTTTAAAGGCCTTAGCCCAGACAACAAAAGAATCATGCTTGCGATTGGTCCAAAATGGTCTGAGGATATTGTGGCAAACAGAAAAGTAGTCATAGATGTCTACACACCGGTTTTATTATGTCGCT
>CAIPBJ010000055.1 GCA_903863255.1 uncultured Methylophilaceae bacterium | reverse complement strand
TTTCTTCGCTAGAATCGTGGTAATCGCTGCCGTTAGTGTCGTCTTGCCATGGTCAACGTGTCCAATCGTACCTACGTTAACGTGCGGCTTCGTCCGTTCAAATTTACCTTTTGCCATGATATTTTCCTTATCCTAATCTAATATTATGTTTACTTTTTATTGATGATGGCATCTGCCACATTTCTTGGTGCTTCAGAGTAATGCTTAAATTCCATACTGTAACTTGCTCGACCTTGTGACAAAGAACGAACAACTGTTGAATAGCCGAACATTTCAGCCAAAGGCACTTCTGCACGAATTACCTTACCAGTTGCATTATCGTCCATACCTTGGATCATGCCACGGCGTGAAGATAAGTCACCCATGACATCACCCATGTAGTCTTCAGGAGTTTCCACTTCAACAGCCATCATTGGCTCCAGTAGAATTGGGTCTGCTTTTCGCATACCATCTTTGAAAGCGATCGACGCTGCCATCTTAAACGCGTTTTCATTCGAGTCAACATCATGGTATGAACCGTCAAAAAGGGTTACTTTTACGTCCACGACAGGGAAACCGGCCAAGATACCGGCTGGAATCGTTTCGCGCAAACCTTTATCAACAGCAGGAATGAATTCGCGTGGCACCGTGCCGCCTTTAATTGCATCCACGAATTCATAGCCTTTTCCAGCTTCATTTGGCTCCATCTTGAGCCAAACATGGCCGTACTGACCCTTACCGCCCGATTGCTTAACGAACTTGCCTTCGATCTCAACTGACTTCTTAATCGCTTCACGATAGGCAACTTGTGGTGCACCGACATTGGCCTCGACACCAAACTCACGCTTCATACGATCAACCAAAATCTCCAAATGCAATTCACCCATACCTGAAATAATGGTTTGATTGGTTTCTTCATCTGTTTTCACACGGAAAGAAGGATCTTCTTGTGCCAATCTATTTAATGCAATACCCATTTTTTCCTGGTCGGCCTTTGTCTTTGGCTCAACAGCCACATGAATAACCGGCTCAGGGAAAATCATGCGCTCAAGAATAATTTCATCGTTTAAGCCACAAAGCGTATCACCCGTTGTGGCTTCTTTAAGCCCAACAGCCGCAGCAATGTCACCTGCCCGGACCTCTTCAATCGGCTCGCGCGCATTTGCATGCATCTGAACAATTCGACCGATACGCTCTTTTTTGCCCTTGATTGGGTTATAAACGCTATCGCCAGCATTAACCACTCCCGAATAAACTCGGAAGAATATCAATTGACCCACGAATGGATCGGTCATAATCTTGAACGCTAACGCAGCAAACTTCTCATCATCAGATGCTCTAAGCCGAATTTCCTTACCATGGCCATCTTCAGCCTTAACCGGTGGAATGTCAGTTGGCGCCGGCATCAATTCGATAACCTTGTCCAACATAGCCTGAACACCCTTGTTTTTGAACGCGGAACCACACAACATTGGAACAATTTCAAAAGAAATTGTACGTGAGCGCAAGCCTGCCAGAATTTCTTCTTCTGTCAAATCACCTTCTTCAAGGTATTTATTCATGAGCTCTTCGTTTGCTTCGGCAGCAGCTTCCACCATATTCTCACGCCACTTCTTACATTCACCCAGAAGTTCAGCAGGAATTTCGCGATAATCAAATTTCATACCTTGAGAAGCATCATCCCAGTAGATGGCTTTCATCTTGATCAGGTCCACAACACCTTCGAATCTCTCTTCAGCACCAATTGGAACCTGAAGCGGAACAGGATTGGCCTTCAAACGAGCCCTCATCTGGTCGTAGACCTTGAAGAAGTTTGCACCTGCACGGTCCATTTTATTAACGAAAGCCAAACGAGGCACTTTGTATTTATTAGCTTGTCTCCAGACCGTTTCTGATTGGGGCTGAACACCACCTACAGCACAGTAGACCATGCATGCGCCGTCAAGGACACGCATGGAACGTTCCACCTCGATCGTAAAATCAACGTGCCCTGGAGTGTCGATAATATTTATGCGATGCTGATCAAACTGACCAGCCATACCTTTCCAGAAGCATGTTGTTGCAGCAGATGTAATGGTAATGCCGCGCTCTTGCTCTTGCTCCATCCAATCCATGGTAGCAGCACCATCATGTACTTCACCGATCTTGTGATTAACACCTGTATAAAACAGGATGCGCTCAGTTGTCGTTGTTTTACCGGCGTCAATATGTGCACTGATGCCAATATTACGATAACGTTCAATAGGGGTTTTACGAGCCACAGCGATTACCTTTAACTTAAATTAACTATTATTTAGAATCGGAAATGTGAGAAGGCCTTGTTGGCTTCAGCCATACGGTGTACTTCTTCACGTTTTTTCATTGCAGATCCGCGTCCTTCAGATGCCTCAATCAATTCTGCAGCCAAACGCAGACCCATCGACTTTTCACCACGTTTACGAGCTGCATCACGCAACCAACGCATTGCTAAAGCGCTGCGGCGGCTAGGGCGAACCTCGACCGGAACTTGATAGTTTGCACCGCCGACACGACGACTTTTAACTTCCACGACTGGACGCAAGTTTCCTATAGCCAATGTGAAAACCTCAAGAGCGTCTTTGCCGCTCTTTTGTGAAACTTGGTCGAAAGCACCATACAAGATACGTTCAGCAACTGATTTCTTACCACCAGTCATAAGAACATTCACGAATTTAGAGACTTCCTGACTTCCGAATTTCGGGTCAGGCAGTATATTGCGCTTGGGGACTTCTCTACGTCTAGGCATTTTTTTCTCGATTCCTTAACAATATGAGCAACGGTTAGGCTGCTTTAGGGCGCTTAGCACCGTATTTAGAGCGTGATTGCTTTCTATCTTTAACGCCAGCGGTGTCAAGACTGCCACGTACCATATGGTAACGAACACCTGGTAAGTCCTTTACACGACCTCCTCTTAGAAGCACTACCGAGTGCTCCTGCAAGTTATGCCCTTCTCCACCTATATAACTGATGACCTCATAGCCATTAGTCAACCGAACCTTCGCAACTTTACGTAAAGCTGAGTTTGGCTTTTTAGGTGTTGTTGTGTAGACACGTGTGCAAACACCACGCTTCTGTGGACAACTCTCAAGTGCTGGCACTTTGCTTTTTGATACTACTTTTTGGCGCGGTTTCCGCACCAATTGATTAATGGTTGGCATAATCTGTAAGCCTTTAAAATAATAGCTCGCTAAAAATTACGGGACGGCGAGGTCCGCCATCCCGAAAAACTCAGCATTTTATTTAGCGTTCAATGAGTTGTCAAGCAACCTCAGCACTTCCTGCTGCTGTTTCTGGTTGTTGTTCTTCTTGAAGCCCCTCAACTGCAGCACCAATAATTACTGAAGGTGCAGCATCGACGCCAGATATCTGGCGTCTACGTGTCTCATGGTAAGCCAAACCAGTTCCTGCTGGAATTAATCGACCAACGATGACATTTTCTTTAAGACCACGAAGTTCATCACGTTTACCAAGGATAGCTGCCTCAGTAAGAACTCGAGTTGTTTCCTGGAATGAAGCTGCTGAAATAAACGAATCTGTAGATAATGAAGCTTTCGTTATACCCAGCAACACATACTCATATGTTGCTGGACGTTTATTTTCTGCTATCACTTTTTCATTCTCAGCTAACACATCTGCCCGCTCAACCTGCTCACCCATGATAAATCCAGTTTGGCCAGCATCTGTAATACGAACACGTCTTAACATCTGACGAACGATAACCTCAATATGCTTATCGTTGATCTTTACGCCCTGCAAACGATAAACATCCTGAACCTCATCGATAATATAACGCGCCAAGGCCTCACGACCCTGCAAACGTAATATGTCTTGAGGATCGGCCGGGCCGTCTACAATACTTTCACCCTTCGTTACGACTTGTCCATCGTGAGCAGTTACATGCTTGTCTTTTGGTATGAGGTACTCATGTGTTTCTCCATCAAGGTCTGTGAACACCAAGCGCTGTTTACCTTTGGTATCCTTACCAAAAGAAACTGTACCCGTGACTTCAGCCAACATACCTGCATCCTTTGGCGATCGGGCTTCAAAAAGCTCGGCTACGCGTGGCAGACCACCTGTAATATCACGTGTCTTAGAAGACTCCTGAGGAATACGAGCAAGCACTTCGCCTACACCGACCTCCTGGCCGTCTTTAACGGTAATAATGCAGCCAATCTGGAAGGTAATGTTTACAGGAGCATCGCCACCCGCTACCTTTACCTCTGTTCCACTGGCATCCATCAATTTAACTTGAGGGCGAAGTCCCTTCGTTTGACCAGCACGTTGTTTAGGATCAATAACAACCAGTGATGACAAACCTGTAACTTCGTCAACTTGTTTTGCAACTGTCACACCTTCTTCAACGTTTTCGAATTTAATTCGTCCGGCATATTCTGTAATGATTGGACGAGTATGAGGATCCCAAGTTGCAAGTGGCTGACCCGCCTTAACCTGCTTGCCATCGATTGCGACTAACGTTGCACCGTAAGGTACTTTATGTCTTTCGCGTTCACGTCCATTTTCATCATGAATCATCACCTCACCGTTTCTAGAAATGACTACTTGCTCATTTCTAGCATTGGTAACGTAACGCATAGTAGCATTAAATCTAACAATACCATTTGATTTGCTCTCTACCTGACTGATTGAAGCTGCACGCGAAACTGCTCCCCCGATGTGGAACGTGCGCATTGTCAGTTGTGTTCCTGGCTCACCAATTGACTGAGCCGCGATTACACCAACCGCCTCTCCGATATTGATGAGCTTGCCGCGACCTAAGTCACGACCATAGCATTTTGCACAAATCCCATGACGAGTTTCACAAGTTAATGCTGTCCTAACCTTGACCTCATCAATCCCCAAAGCATCGATATGTTCAACTTCATCCTCGCCAAACAGCGTACCTGCAGGATAAACCACTTCCTGATTTTCTGGGTTGATAACATCCAAAGCAGCCACTCGACCTAGGATACGATCATGCAGAGGCTCAACAACTTCACCACCCTTAACCAATGCTTTAGTAACCAATCCATCGGTTGTACCACAATCATGTTCGGTAACCACCAAATCTTGAGTTACATCAACGAGACGTCTTGTCAGATAGCCTGAGTTTGCCGTTTTCAAAGCGGTATCGGCAAGACCCTTTCGAGCACCATGTGTAGAAATAAAATACTGGAGAACGTTAAGTCCATCACGGAAGTTAGCTGTAATTGGGGTTTCAATGATAGAACCATCCGGTTTAGCCATCAATCCACGCATGCCTGCCAATTGTCGAACCTGAGCTGCTGAACCACGCGCACCAGAATCTGCCATCATATAAATCGCATTAAAGGACTCTTGGCGAATAACCTTGCCGTCTTTATCTTTTGATATTGACCCATCGACATTCAAGACCGGCTCTTCACGCAATTGCTTCATCATCGCATCGGCAACCTTGTCGCCAGCACGGCCCCAAATATCTACAACTTTGTTATAACGCTCACCCTGAGTGACAAGACCAGAAACATATTGATCTTCAATTTCTTTAACCTCTGACTCAGCAGCCGCTATCAATTGCTCTTTCTCAGGCGGAACCAACATATCGTTGATGCTGATAGAGATTCCTGCACGAGTTGCGTAGGTATAACCCATATACATGAGCTTGTCAGCTAATATAACCGTCTCGCGAATCCCGACTTTACGGAATCCAGCATTGATTAGCCTTGATATTTCCTTTTTCTTTAGCGCCTTATCAATGACGCTAAACGGCAGACCGGCGGGTAATATCTCTGATAAGAGTGCCCTTCCTACCGTTGTCTCGTAACGCGTAATCTTCTCTTTCTTCTCACCTGAAAGGTCGACATCGTATTCTTTGATACGAACCGTCACCTTTGCATGCAAGTCAATCAGGCCTGCATCGTAGACACGTTGAACTTCAGCGACGTTTGCGAACATCATACCTTGTCCACGAGCATTTACTTTTTCGCGTGTCATGTAATAAAGGCCCAACACGATGTCTTGGGATGGAACAATGATTGGTTCCCCGTTTGCCGGTGAGAGCACATTGTTCGATGCAAGCATCAATGTACGAGCTTCCATTTGAGCCTCAAGACTCAAAGGAACGTGAACAGCCATCTGGTCACCGTCAAAGTCAGCATTAAATGCCGCGCATACTAAGGGATGAAGCTGAATGGCCTTGCCTTCAATTAATACTGGTTCAAATGCTTGAATACCAAGTCTATGTAACGTTGGCGCACGATTAAGCAATACAGGATGCTCGCGAATCACGTCCTCGAGGATATCCCATACTTCCGGTCCTTCCTCCTCGACTTTTTTCTTGGCTGCCTTAATTGTGGTAGCTAATCCAAGCACTTCCAACTTATGGAATATAAATGGCTTGAAAAGTTCGAGAGCCATCTTCTTTGGAAGTCCGCATTGATGCAATTTTAATTGCGGACCCACCACGATGACTGAACGACCTGAATAGTCTACGCGCTTGCCAAGAAGATTTTGACGGAAACGACCGCCCTTGCCCTTGATCATATCTGCCAAGGACTTCAATGGTCTCTTGTTGGCTCCGGTCATCACCTTTCCACGACGGCCATTATCAAGTAATGAATCAACGGCTTCCTGCAACATACGCTTTTCGTTACGAACAATAATTTCTGGAGCCTTTAATTCCAACAGGCGCTTCAGACGGTTGTTTCGGTTAATGACTCGACGGTATAAATCGTTGAGATCCGATGTTGCAAAACGGCCACCATCAAGAGGAACAAGTGGACGCAGCTCTGGCGGCAATACTGGCAGGACTTCTAAAATCATCCATTCAGGCTTAATACCAGACTTTTGAAACGCTTCTAGCACTTTTAGACGCTTAGCAATCTTTTTGATTTTGGCTTCTGATCCCGTTTCACCAAGTTCGCGTCTTAAGTTCTCTATTTCGTTATGCACATCCATGGTGCGCAACAACTCACGAACAGCTTCAGCACCCATTACCGCGTTGAATTCATCACCATACTCTTCAACTTTTGCAAGATAATCGTCCTCAGTCAGCAACTGACCACGTACAAGCGGTGTCATACCGGAGTCAATGACAACATAGGCTTCGAAGTAAAGTACTCGCTCGATATCACGAAGGGCAATATCAAGAACCATGCCCAGACGGCTTGGCAGACTCTTTAAGAACCAAATATGTGCTACTGGACTGGCAAGTTCAATATGCGCCATCCGTTCACGACGTACTTTTGATAGCGTGACTTCAACACCGCATTTTTCGCATATAACTCCACGATGTTTCAGTCTTTTGTACTTGCCACAAAGACATTCGTAGTCTTTTATAGGGCCAAATATTTTGGCGCAAAACAAACCATCGCGCTCAGGTTTGAAAGTACGGTAGTTTATGGTCTCTGGCTTCTTAACCTCGCCATAAGACCAGGAGCGAATTTTCTCAGGGGAAGCCAATGCAATCTTAATCGCATCGAATTCTTCTTCTTGAGTGACTTGTTTAAATAAGTCTAATAATGCTTTCATGTAATCTCCTTAGTATCTGCGAGGTTAGTTGCGGTCTAGGTCAATATCAATGGCCAGTGATCGTATTTCTTTCACCAGAACATTGAATGACTCCGGCATACCAGCGTCAATCTTATGTTCGCCCTTTACGATATTCTCATAGACTTTAGTACGTCCTGAAACATCGTCAGACTTAACAGTAAGCATTTCCTGTAAAGTATAGGATGCACAGTAAGCTTCAAGAGCCCATACCTCCATCTCACCAAAACGTTGACCGCCAAACTGCGCCTTACCACCAAGTGGCTGCTGGGTAACCAATGAATATGGTCCTGTAGAACGAGCATGCATTTTGTCATCAACTAAATGGTGCAGTTTGAGAACATGCATATAACCAACAGTAACAGGGCGCTCAAATGGCTCACCAGTTCGACCATCAATCAACTTAACCTGGGTCTTTCCAGCAGAGAATTCCAATTGTTTTGTTCGAGGATCATCGTCAGGGAATGCCAAATCGAGCATAGCCTTAATATCCAATTCAGTTGCACCATCGAACACCGGCGTTGCAAATGGAACACCACGCTCAAGGTTCTTAGCAAGTTCGAATACTTCTTGGTCTTTTAGACCATTGATATCCTCTTTTTTGCCATTACTTTCATTGTAGATTTGGTCCAGGAACTTACGAACTTCGGCAGCCGTGGCTTGCGCCTGTAACATCGCACCGATACGCATGCCCAATCCTTTGGCAGCCCACCCTAAATGGGTCTCGAGAATCTGACCAATATTCATACGCGAAGGAACACCCAGTGGATTTAAAACAATATCCATAGGGGTACCGTCAGCCATATGCGGCATGTCTTCCACAGGAGCAATCTTAGAAACTACCCCCTTGTTACCGTGGCGTCCTGCCATCTTATCACCAGGCTGAATACGTCGTTTCACTGCCAAGTAGACTTTAACCATTTTTTGAACACCCGGCGGCAATTCATCGCCTTGTGTCAATTTGCGCTTCTTTTCTTCGAATCGATTATCAAACTCAACTCTGGCTTGTGCTAAGCTGTCTTTTAGCTGTTCCAACTGACGGGCGGCGTCCTCGTCACTCAATCTAATGTCGAACCAATCGTAGCGTCCAACAGCCATTAAATATTCGTCAGTTAAAGTCTCACCCTTCTTTAGCTTGTTAGGCCCACCTGTTGCAACCTTACCCTCAAGTAGACGCCTAATACGACCAAACGCATCATCTTCAACAATACGCATCTGGTCAGCCAAGTCTTGTTTATAATGACCTAACTGGTCATCAATGATTTGTTGAGCTCGTGAATCCCTATCAATTCCTTCACGTGTAAACACTTGAACATCAATAACGGTTCCGCTCATACCAGATGGGACACGCAAGCTGGTGTCTTTAACGTCGGAAGCTTTTTCACCGAAAATCGCACGCAGTAATTTTTCTTCGGGCGTCAACTGCGTCTCACCTTTTGGTGTTACTTTTCCAACTAATACATCGCCAGCTTCGACTTCTGCACCGATATAAATTATTCCTGACTCATCCAGGCGACCTAACATGCGTTCAGATAGATTTGAAATATCCCGGGTAATTTCCTCGGCACCCAGCTTGGTATCACGGGCAACAACTGATAATTCCTCAATGTGAATTGATGTGTATCGATCATCTGCAACAACGCGCTCAGAAATTAGTATCGAATCTTCAAAGTTATATCCATTCCATGGCATAAACGCCACCAGCATGTTTTGCCCAAGTGCCAACTCACCCATATCAGTCGATGCTCCATCGGCTATCACATCGCCTCTGGATAGAACATCTCCTACCTTGACGAGGGGACGTTGGTTGATGTTTGTATTTTGGTTGGATCTTGTATATTTTGTAAGATTGTAAATATCTACACCAACTTCACCAGCGGCAGCTTCTGCATCGTGCACGCGAACAACAATTCTTCCTGCATCAACGTAGTCGACCAAACCACCGCGTCGAGCTTGCACCGTAGTCCCGGAATCAACCGCAACTGTTCTTTCAATACCAGTGCCAACAACAGCCTTTTCAGCTCTTAAGCATGGGACGGCCTGGCGTTGCATGTTTGCGCCCATGAGCGCTCTATTTGCATCATCATGCTCCAGGAATGGAATCAAGGATGCGGCAACCGAAACGATCTGCCCAGGTGCAACGTCCATGTATTGAACACGCTCAGGCTGAGCCATTGTAAATTCGTTATGGTAACGTGCGGATATCAATTCTTCTTTGAAAAATCCTTTAGTATCCAACTCACTGTTCGCCTGAGCGATCATGTATTGACTCTCTTCAATTGCTGAAAGATAGTCAATATCCATTGAAACCTTTTTACCATCGACTTTACGATAGGGAGTTTCTAGGAAACCATACTGATTGGTTCTTGCGAACAGCGCCAAAGAATTAATCAAACCAATATTTGGACCTTCAGGCGTCTCAATAGGACAGACTCGGCCATAGTGTGTGGAGTGAACATCTCGAACCTCAAATCCTGCTCGCTCACGCGTCAAACCACCCGGTCCAAGTGCAGACACTCGACGTTTGTGTGTAATTTCAGATAACGGATTGGTCTGGTCCATGAACTGACTTAATTGACTTGAACCAAAAAATTCACGAATCGCGCTAGAAACTGGTTTAGCATTAATGAGATCATGAGGCATCAGATTCTCTGACTCAGCCTGGGATAGACGTTCTTTTACCGCACGTTCGACACGCACCAGTCCGGCTCGAAATTGATTCTCGGCCAACTCACCCACAGAGCGTATACGCCTGTTTCCCAAATGATCGATATCATCAATCTCGCCTCGACCATTCCTAAGCTCAAGCAGAACAGCGATTACTGCCAGAATGTCCTCATTGGACAGAACCGGTGATCCTTCAGCTCCTCTTGAACCTACTTTTTCATAGAATGCGCGCAACCATGAAGCTGTTCTTTCTTCAATCTTTTCAGGGAAAGCGCGACGGTTGAATTTCATTCGCCCAACAACGGAAAGGTCGTATCGCTCTTCGTTGAAGAAAAGCCCATCGAACAGAGCCTCTACTGCCTCTTCAGTTGGTGGCTCGCCAGGTCGCATCATTCGATAAATTGCAACACGTGCACTGTACTGGTCTGGAATCTCATCAATTCGGAGTGTTTGCGAAATGTAATCACCATGATCCAAATCATTCGCATACAACGTATTAATTTGAGAAACATTCGCTTGACGAAGTTTATCAAGAAGAGACTCTGTCAGTTCATCGTTTGCATTTGCAACAATCTCACCTGTGCCCTCATCAACAATGGTCTTACTAAGAGAACGACCCAATGCGAATTCTTCCGGAACTGCAATCTTGCTAATCCCGGCTTTTTCCATATCTCGGATATGCTTAACGGTAATACGCTTGTCTTTTGCAACAACAACCTTACCTTCTTTATCCAGAATATCGAATTTTGCTACTTCACCGCGCAATCGATCAGGAACCAGCTCGAACTGCACGCCATCTTTTGTGATGTGGAAAGTATCGACATCATAGAACGTACCCAATATCTGCTCAGGAGTAAAACCCAGTGCTTTGAGCAGAATCGTAACCGGCATTTTGCGTCTGCGGTCAACACGGAAATACAGATAGTCCTTTGGATCGAACTCGAAATCCAGCCAGGAACCACGGTAGGGGATGATGCGCGCAGAAAATAACAACTTTCCTGAGCTATGTGTCTTACCTCTATCATGCTCGAAAAACACCCCAGGACTACGATGCAACTGAGAGACAATAACACGTTCGGTGCCATTGATCACAAAAGAACCGTTTTCAGTCATCAGGGGCAATTCGCCCATGTAAACTTCTTGCTCCTTAACTTCCTTGACCGTTGGCTTCGATGCCTCCTTGTCCATAATGGTCAGTCGTACTTTGACGCGTAATGGTGCGGCGTAAGTTAGTCCACGTTGCTGACATTCTTTAACATCAAATGGCTCAGCACCAAGGTTATAACTTACATAATCCAATCTTGCGTTTCCTGAATGACTAACAATAGGAAATATTGAATTGAACGTTGCCTGAAGACCAGCATTATCTCGCTTGTCGGCAGGAACATTAGCTTGCAAGAATGCAGCGTAAGACTCAAGCTGCATAGCTAGCAAGTATGGTACTTCTTGAACACTTTCGCGTTTAGCAAAGCTTTTGCGAATACGTTTCTTTTCGGTAAAGGAATAGCTCATAGCGTCTCCTAAGGGATAAAAGGCAGGAGATAAAATACTTCCATTAATATTTTATCTTCTACCATCTTAAAATGGTGAAGGCCGGCAGTTTCCCGCCAGCCTCATAAACATTAATTAAATTATTTAATTTCTGCCTTAGCGCCAGCTTCAATCAATTTCTTGAGGGCTGCTTCAGCATCTGCTTTAGAAACACCTTCCTTGATTGCTTTTGGAGCACCATCAACCATATCTTTAGCTTCTTTTAAGCCAAGAGCAGTTAATTCACGAACTGCCTTAATAACGTTAACTTTGTTATCGCCTGCTGCAGTCAAAATAACATCAAATTCTGTTTTTTCTTCTGCGGCTGCAGTAGCAGCGCCTGCTGCAGGTGCGGCAGCAACAGCAACAGCGGTAGCTGCGGCTGAAACACCAAACTTCTCTTCCATTTCTTTAATCAAATCAGACAAGTCAAGCACAGACATAGCTGCGATTGCGTCAAGAATTTCTGCTTTAGATAATGCCATTTGTAATACTCCTGAAAAATATATTTAATTAAGCTGCTTGCTTTTGATCACGAACCGCTGCTAAGCCACGCACAAATTTGGTCGGCACTTCATTAAGAGTACGAACAAATTTCGCAACCGGCGCTTGCATAGTTCCAAGTAATTTTGCGAGCAATTCCTCACGACTTGGCATAGTTGCCAAGGCCTGCACACCTTTCGCGTCCATCAATGCATTCGGTAGCGCACCAGCTTTGATTATTAAGCGCTCATTCGTTTTTGAAAATTCGCTTAAAACCTTTGCTGCTGACACTGGATCGGTAGAAATACCAAACAACAGCGGACCTACCATTGCATCTGCCAAACCGGAAAATGGTGTGCCTTCAACCGCACGACGCACCAAAGTGTTTTTCAACACTTTCAGGTATACACCTGAATTTCTAGCTTGTGCACGAAGCCTGGTCAAATCTCCCACTTCCATGCCACGATACTCAGCGAGAATGATTGCTTGTGCCTTTGCGACTTGCTCGCCAACTTCAGCAACAACTACTTTTTTCTGCTCAAGATTTAGACTCAAGGTCTTTCTCCTTCCGTTAATTAAACTTGCAAAATCATTCAATCTCACAAGCTGTTATACGGCGACCTTTCATCAGGAATATTAATCTATCCTGTTCCGGGATTCACCATCTGCGTAGGCACCAGCTCACTTCAAACAGAGGAATGCTGAAATAATTCCGCTTCACCCATTTTTAGCTACCTGCTATTAAATCCTTTCGGAAACCTACGGTCTTTGATAACCTCGCTTGACAATGCCAAGCGAGCCCAAAGTTCATTCATGGCCACCCAAAAAGGTGACCAACTAATTCTATATTATGCGATATTCGCTTGATCTACCCTAACACCGGCACCCATAGTACTGGAAACCGATACCTTCTTCAGGTAAACACCTTTTGAGGACGCTGGTTTAGCCTTATTCAAGGCTTCAATTAACGCACTTAAGTTTTCTTTCAACGCATCAACAGTAAAGGATGCACGACCGATTGTGCAATGTACAATGCCACCCTTATCGGTACGGTATTGAACTTGTCCAGCTTTTGCGTTCTTAACTGCTGTAGCAACATCCGGCGTTACAGTACCAACTTTAGGGTTAGGCATAAGTCCGCGAGGACCTAATATTTGACCAAGCGCTCCAACGATACGCATTGAATCAGGGGTTGCAATAGCCACATCAAAATCAAGCATTCCACCTTTTACCTGTTCTGCAAGATCATCAAAACCAACGATATCTGCACCTGCGACTTTAGCGGCCTCAGCCTGTGCGCCCTGAGCAAAGACAGCAACACGCTTTGTTTTGCCAGTTCCATGTGGCAACACCAAGGCACCACGAACTAACTGGTCAGATTTACGCGCATCAATACCAAGATTAATGACTGCATCAACTGATTCATCGAATTTTGCAGTTGCAGTTTCTTTAACAAGGTTTAAAGCATCAACAACAGGGTAGATTTTATTGCGATCGACCTTAGCTCGTATCGCAACGACTCTTTTAGATACGTTTGACATTTATACTCCCTCCACTTCAATACCCATGGAACGTGCACTTCCAGCAATTGTTCTAACTGCAGCATCCATATCGGCAGCTGTCAAATCAGGCATTTTCGCTTTGGCGATTTCTTCAGCCTGTGCACGAGTAATCTTACCTACTTTATCCGTATGAGGACGCGGAGATCCCTTGTCTATCTTTGCTGCTTTTTTAATCAGAATTGTAGCAGGCGGTGTCTTCATAACAAAAGTGAAGCTCTTATCCGCAAACGCTGTAATCACAACTGGAATTGGCAGCCCAGGCTCAACACCCTGAGTTTGAGCATTGAACGCTTTACAGAATTCCATGATATTAAGACCACGCTGACCCAAAGCTGGACCAACTGGAGGACTTGGATTGGCCTTACCTGCAGGAATTTGCAGTTTGATATAGCCTATGACTTTCTTTGCCATTTTACACTCCTAATATGGGTACAAGCGCTAGAATTTCTAGCTCCCCTGTTTAAAAAACAACACTATCGTGTCGCCCATTTGCCATTTACTAAATAGCAAAAGCCACGTCCACTAATAAATTAGCGCGCGGCAATATCATTACACTTCTTTTTCTACTTGACCAAACTCTAATTCAACCGGTGTTGCTCGACCGAAAATCACAACTGAAACACGCAACTTGCTCTTCTCATAGTTAATGTCTTCAACATTTCCTGAGAAATCCTTAAACGGCCCATCGATAACGCGTACCGACTCACCCTTCTCGAACGTAAGCTTTTGTGTCGGATTGCTCTTACTGTCATCCATCCGCTGAAGGATGATCTCGACTTCCTTATCCTTGATTGGAGTCGGCTTGAGTGCCGTTCCACCAATAAATGCTGTTACGCGAGGCGTACTTTTTACCAAATGCCAGCTATCGTCATTCATTTCCATTTGAACCAAGACATATCCAGGATAAAGCTTCCTCTCACTGATCGTCTTTTGACCAGCCTTCATCTCAATAACCTCTTCAACAGGCACCAAGATTTGACCGAAAAATTCCTTTAGATTCGATCTTGATATTCTTTCTTCAAGACCTCTTTGAACAGATTTTTCAAAACCTGAAAAAGCTTGCACTGCATACCAACGCATACTCATTATGTATTCCGCCCCATCAGAGATTTGACAGCCCACAAAAAGCCAACATCAACTATCCAAAGAAAAATTGCCATTACAAGCACAAGCACAAATACTGCAAGCGTGGTTTGCATAGTCTCTTTACGACTTGGCCATACGACACGCTTCGCTTCTGCAATGGCTTCTTGTGAGAAGCCAATGAATTCTCTACCGACAGCCGTTGTAGAAAACAAAATAGCGCCGCCTATCATACCTCCGAGCACTGAAAGCACCCGGATAACAAGCGCACTTTCAGACAGCCAGTAAAAGCCAATCACTCCCAATGCCACAAGGAGCAGGGCAAACACGAGCTTAATTTTATCAATCATATATGCACTTATGCTTTAATCATTATTGGCAGGCCAAGAGGGTCTCGAACCCCCAACCCTCGGTTTTGGAGACCGATACTCTACCAATTGAGCTATTGGCCTGTAACTCTCTCAAATCCAAGACCGCGCTGGGTTGTTCACGCGGTCTTATGCCTACGAATAATCTAATTATTCAATAATTTTTGCTACGACACCGGCACCAACAGTACGACCGCCTTCACGGATAGCGAAGCGCAAACCTTCTTCCATCGCAATCGGAGCAATCAATGTCACTGTTATTGATACGTTATCGCCTGGCATCACCAT
>CAIPBJ010000054.1 GCA_903863255.1 uncultured Methylophilaceae bacterium | reverse complement strand
CTCAACAAATGGCATCGCTGCAATCAACACGATCCATCCCATTAAAAGATAAATCCCTGTGGAAAGCCATGTGTTGGCAAGCTTGTTAAAGGCTTTTAGAGTCGCCCCGATAAGGGCAATCGCCCAAATCAGTCCGAAAAGCCCCCAATTCTTGTTGTTATCCAGGGTTGATAAGGCAAAAGGCGTGTAGCTTCCGGCAATGAACAAATAGATTGCACTATGATCAAGCTTCAAAAAAAGATTCTTTGATTTGCCTTCCGGGAGGGCATGATAAAGTGTGGAGGTAAGGTAAAGCAAGATCATGGTAAAGGCAAAGACCCCTATCCCCATCACATTCAAAAAGCCTGCATGGCGGCTTGAACCAAAAAGGAAGAGGCCTCCTGCAACCGCCGCCACAAGGGCAATTCCATGGCATGCGCTGTTGGCTAATTCCTCATGGGTGCTTTGTTGGCGGTAAATCATGCGAGTCTGTCAGGATGGAGGCTTTGACTCAGTTCTTGTTCTTGGATTGATGGCACTCGTTCAGAAGGGCGCGTGCTTTAACAAATGAATCCTTGAACTCTGCCGAGATTGCGGTTGCAGAAGGATCGACGTCAGTCATTGACATGTCGAAGTCATCCAGCCTTATTTTCATGGTTTCATCGTAGTTCTTGAATACGATGTCAAAGGTTTCTGAAACCTCTGAACGCTCTTTTGAATTTGATAAAGTCAGTCCAATGTTGTTCACGGCACCAAGAAACGTGATTGCATCCGTTATTTCCTGGGACATGGCGTCCATTTCACCTTCCAGCGTGGCAAAGTTGAAGGGCACCTCGATCGATACCTGCCCTGATATCAATTCCTGTTCGGAAGCGGCGTTAATGACACGAAGGTCATAGTCCATCTTATGCAGGATGATTTTTAGTTGCTTGAAGTTCTCGTGACAGATCTTCTCGTTGTAATAGTTGCCAGCCAGGGCAGTGCTCACAGAAAAGAAAGTAAACGAAATAGCAAAAATAAAATTAGAGATGTGACCAAGTTTCATTGCGTTGCCTTCTAGCATTTCCTAAAAATCAATGCTTAGATAATATAGATAGACGATTCAATATTCCAGCTAAAACTTAAAGTTGTAACATTGAATTATTAGAATGAATCTACTAAAGAATCGATCCAATCTAAAAGTCGACGGTATAGAATGCCCGATTCATAGGATTATCCTTTCATAGGTGAAATTATAAGTATTTGTTGTTGAACTTTTATGAATAGTAGAGCACCATCGCAATTATGAATTATTGAGAAGTAAACGATGAAGAACCCTTGGGTATATAAGCATCTGGTTAAATGGATGGAAAAGAATCATCTTTCGAAGGATACGATACATGCATTCGCATCGCGTTGGCAGACCTTGGGAGATAATGATTCCATTTTATGTCCCGCCTGCTTCGCAGAAGATGAGGAAGAGCATCTGGTAGCAGAGAAAGTCCGGGGTGAAGTTGAGCTGCTGTTCTGTGTTGAATGTAAAAATGAATTTGAGATACCCATTCCTAATTGATTTCCTCCCCCGCATGGAATGTTTTGGTTTCATGCGTTTCTGATCACTGATCAAGCAAAAGTTAGTCCCTGTTCATGGTTTGCGGGCCAATGTGTTTCGGGCCTCATCTCGGATACTTTCTGGTACAAAAACTACTGCGTATTGAAAAATCTCGGATACATCTGACTGTTTAAATGATCAGGTGAAATTAACGATTGAATCTAATCTAAAGGACAAATTAATCATGAGTGTTTTAACGCGTAGTATTTTAGTTAAGGTTACTAAACAGGCGATTGCTTTGGCAGCCTTCGGGGCGACCTTGGTATTCTCTCAGGCGGCATTGGCTGAGTGCGATCATGGTCATGGGAATAAGGAAGAACACCATGCGTTCATTGAAAAGAAGCAGAATGAGCTGCATGATAAGTTAAAGCTTTCAGCGGCCCAGGAAGCAGCATGGAAAGCATACGTCTCAAAAACCAATCCAGAGGGTGAGCATGCTAAGCCTGATTGGGCCGAAATGTCGAAGCTCAGCACTCCTGACCGTTTGGATAGAATGGCTGCGATGATGAAGGAGCATCAGGCACAGATGGAATCCCGCATCGCTGATGTAAAAGAGTTTTATGCAAAGTTGACACCGGAACAGAAGAAGATATTTGATGAGAACTTCATGCCTCCCATGCCCCATCACCATGAAGCAGTAAACTAGCCGCGTAACCTGATATGTCCAAGCCGCTTCATGGCCTGTGAATGCCAAGGTATGCCAAATTCAATGGTCATGAAGCCAGGCTGGATGAGATGAACGAAATGATTAAGAAGACATTATTTATCTATATCGTGTTTATGGGGTTCATTCCAATGCTTACGCATGCCAACGATCAGACCTCTTTGGATCAGTTGTCTTTCGATATTCCCAAAATGGAGTCGAAACCACTGGTCAATATCGGAAAGACCGCGGATGATCCTGAAGTGAATCTCTATATAAGCGAACTTGAGAAGAAGATTCAGGCTGGTTTGGAAGGTAAAAGACTGCCTTTGGATTTTCAAAAAAAGAAGGGCAATGTCGTCCTGACACTTCGAATTATTCTACAAAAGGATGGCAACCTCAATGAAGCGCAGTTATGGCCGTCTTCCGAGGTCGACCGTTCTGTTAGCTATGATGCTGTTAATCAGTTATTGACCAAGGCACTTAAACGTGCGGGACCCTATCCCAGGATTCCACCGGGATTATATTCCGGATACGAGCTGATTGCGTTCGATACGAATCTCGAAGTTGAAAGAAACAAGGATGATAAGGGTTTCCCGAGGCTAAGGGTTACGCAATAGGGTTTTTAACTTCCTGCAGGGGCGGGCTCGAGTCCAGGTTCAAACGATTAGAACGATGTTGCCATCTGGACGTTCTTTCATTTATTTATTTGGCGCGCCCGGCGGGAGTCGAACCCACGACCTTTGGCTTCGGAAACCAACACTCTATCCAGCTGAGCTACGAGCGCGCATGATTTGAAATAAAATTACAAATTCGCCCAGATTATAGCAAAT